>NZ_JBHWEB010000010.1:0-76640 GCF_042734395.1 Amycolatopsis sp. NPDC059657
GGTTCTAACCGGCCGTACCACTCACGACCCCTAGGCGCCGGGCGGGATGAAGGGCAGGGCGCCGGGCGCGCCGTGCTCGGCGAGGCGTAGCAAGGCGTCGGTGTCGAGGTTCTGCGCGACCGCGTCGGCGAGGCGGTCGAGCATGGACTCGCGCAGCGCGCCGAAGCCCGGCGCGCCCTCGGCGGGCGACCACGCGACGCCCGCCTGCGCGGCGGCTTCGGTGAGCCAGGCGCGGCGGAAGGCGTCGTTCTCGAAAGCGCCGTGCCACATGGTTCCCCAGACGTTGCCCGACCGGAACCCGTCGAGAAAACCCTCGGCCGAAGCCGTCGGTTCCGCGATCCCGTGGTGGATCTCGTAGGCCTCGACCCGATGGCCGCGCCAAGTACCTTGAGGCCGCGCGAGCACCTTCGAGCCCGAAAAGACGACCCGCGTAGGCAACAACCCGAGCCCGTTCACCAGCCCGGCACCGGACTCGAGGTCGTCCTCGATCTCCGAACCCAGCATTTGGTAGCCGCCGCAAATCCCCAGCACCGGCCCCGGCCGCCGAACAACGGCATCGGCGAGCCCGCGCTCCCGCAGCCACCGCAGGTCGTCGACGGTCGCGCGAGATCCCGGCAGCACCACGATGTCCGCCGACGCGACCGCGTCCGGATCGGCCGTCAGGCTGACCGAAACCCCCGGTTCCGCGGCAAGCGCGTCGACATCGGTCGCGTTCGAAGCGCGAGGGAACCGGACGACCGCGACCCGCAGCGTGCCACCCGAAGCACCCCAGCCCGCGGCGGCGAGCGCGTCTTCGGAGTCGATCCACACGTCGTGCAGCCACGGGATGACGCCGAGCACCGGACGCCCGGTGAGCCGGTCCAGCGTGTCCAGCCCAGGCCGGAGCAGGCCGACGTCGCCGCGGAACTTGTTGACGATCCAGCCGGAAATGAGCGCCTGGTCCTCCGCGCTGAGCAGCGCGAGCGTCCCGAACATCGACGCCATCACCCCGCCGCGGTCGATGTCGCCGACCACCACCACCGGCAGGCCGAACCGGCGAGCCAGGCCCATGTTCACGTAGTCGCCCGCGCGGAGGTTGATCTCGGCCGGGCTGCCGGCGCCTTCGCAGACGACGACGTCGAAGCGGGCGCGCAGCGAAGCGAAGGTGTCGAAGGCGATCTCGGCGAGTCCCGCCCGGCCGGTCGCGTACTCCCCCGCCTCCAGCGTGCCGAACGGTTTGCCGAGCGCGATGACGTGACTGCGCCTATCGCTGCCCGGTTTCAGCAGCACCGGGTTCATCGCGGCCTCCGGCTCGACCATCGCCGCGCGCGCCTGGACCCATTGGGCGCGGCCGATCTCGGCGCCGTCCGCGCAGACCATCGAGTTGTTGGACATGTTCTGCGCCTTGAACGGCGCGACACGCAGGCCCTGGCGGGCGAGCCAGCGGCAGATCCCGGCGGTGACCAGGCTCTTTCCCGCGTCGGATGTCGTGCCCGCGACGAGCAGGCCCCTCATCGGGCGACCGCCACGGCGACGGCGAGCGCGGCGAACCCGACCATTCGCGACAAGCCGACCGACCGCCGGAGGTCGGCGGCGGTCGGTGTGGGCCCGTCGCCGAGCGTGCCCCGGTCCTCGCTACGGCCGCCGTAGGAGTTGACGCCGCCCAGCCGCACGCCGAGCGCACCCGCGAACGCCGACTCGACCTGGCCCGCGTTCGGGCTGGGGTGGTGCGCGCCGTCGCGTCGCCAGATCCGCCAGGCCCGCCCGGCCGACTTGCCCGCGCACAGCACCGTCAGCAGCGCCCCGATCCGTGACGGCACGAGGTTCGCGACATCGTCGGCGCGCGCGGACGCCCAGCCGAACTTCTCATAACGCTGCGACCGGTAGCCGACCATGGCGTCGAGCGTGTTCAAGGCGCGGTAGCCGAGCAGGCCGGGAATCCCGGCGACACCGCCCCAGAGCAGGGGCGCGATGACGGCGTCCGACGTGTTCTCGGCGATCGACTCGGTCGCCGCGCGTGCCAGTTCGGGTGCTTCGAGGCCGGTGGCGTCGCGCGCGCAGAGGTGCGAGAGCCGTTGCCGCGCGGACGGCAGGTCCGCGTCGTCGAGGAAGCCGGCCATCACCGTGCCCTCGTGCGCGAGCCCCTTGCCGCCGAGAACGACCCAGGTGGCGACCGCGGTCGCCACAAACCGGGCGAACGGACGATTTCGTGTGAAACGCTGGACGAGTACACCCGCGCCGGTCACCGTCCCGGCACAGATCCCGGTGTAGGCCATCCCGGCGAACCGGGAGTCCGACCAGAGCCGCTGTTCGAGCGCACTGGCCGCTTTGCCGAAGGCCGCGACAGGATGGCCTGTGCGGGGGTCACCGAAGACGACGTCAGCCGCGTACCCTGCGACAAGTCCGGCCGCTTGTGAAGATCTACAGCGTGGCACGTGGCGAACAGTAGCGTTTACACCAGAATGCGGGGTTATGACCAAGCTGACGCTCCGGCTCGCGGCGCTTTTGGAGACCGCGGCGCGCACCCTGCGCTCCTACGGGCGCGAAGACGGCAAGGTGCTGGTCCTCGGCGGGGTCAGATCGGGCAAGTCACGGCACGCCGAGGACCTGATGACCCGCCACGGCAACGTCGTGTACGTGGCCGCCGGGCTGCCGCCCACCGATGACGACCCCGAATGGGCCGCGCGGGTCGCCGCGCACCGCGCGCGCAGGCCGTCGACCTGGCGGACGGTCGAGACCGGCGACCTGACGTCGGTGTTGCGCAGCGCGCGCAGCCCGCTGCTGATCGACTGCCTCGGCACCTGGCTCAGCCGCGTGCTCGACGAGGTCGGCGCATGGGACCAGCGCAAGGGCTGGGAACGCCGCCTCGACGACCGGCTCGAGGACTTCCTCGCCGCGTGGGCGAGCGCCGTCGTGCCGATCGTCGCGGTCAGCAACGAGGTCGGCAGCGGTGTGGTGCCCGCGACGTTCTCCGGCAGGCTTTTCCGTGATGTGCTGGGCACCTTGAACAGCCGCGTGGCCGCCGAATCCGATCGGGTCCGGCTCGTCGTCGCGGGGCGTGTCCTCGACCTGCACTAGGAGCGAACGTGAACTTGGACATCCCGCTTCCCGACGAAACGGCGTACGCCGCCGCCCGCACCCGCCTCGACGGGCTGGTCAAGCCGCTGGGCGCGCTCGGCAGGCTGGAGGACCTGGCCGCGTGGCTCAGCGCCGCGCACGGCAGCGTGCCGCCGCGCGAGCTGCGTGACGTGCGGGTGGTCGTCTTCGCCGGTGACCACGGCGTCAGCGGCTGCTCGGCGTATCCGCGCGAGGTCACCGCGGCGATGGTGCGGGTGTTCCTGGCCGGGAAGAGCGGGGTCAGCGTGCTCGCCGGGCTCGTCGGCGCGCGGGTCCGGGTGGTGGACATCGCCGTCGACGACGAGCTCGAAGGCGTGCCCGCCGAGGTTCTGGCGCACAAGATCCGGCGAGGCTCCGGCTCGATCGACGTCGAGGACGCGCTGGCGCCCGGCGAGGCGTTGCGTGCCTTCGAAGCCGGGCGGGCGATCGCCGACGAGGAGATCGACGCGGGCGCGGACCTGCTGATCCCCGGCGACATGGGCATCGGCAACACCGCGGTCGCGGCCGCGCTGGTCGCGGCGCAGCTCGGGGTACCGGTCGACGAAGTGGTCGGCACCGGGACCGGCATCGACGAGGCGGGCAGGCAACGCAAGGTGGCGGTGGTTTCGGCCGCGGTGGCTCGCGCCGGAGCGGTTCAGGACCCGTTCGCGTTGCTGACCGCGCTGGGCAGCGCCTGCGCCGCCGCGACGGCCGGTTTCCTCGTGCAGGGCGCCGTGCGCGGGATTCCCGTGCTGCTGGACGGGGTGTTCTCCGGAGCGGCGGCCGTGGTCGCGCGGGAGATCGCGCCGGGCGCGGAGCGCTGGTGGCTGGCCGGGCATCGCTCGACCGAGCCGTCGCAGGCGTTCGCGTTGAAGGCGCTGGGCCTGGAACCGATCCTCGATCTCGGCCTGCGCCTGGGCGAAGGCAGCGGCGCCGTCCAAGCCGTGCCGACACTGCGCGCCGCCCGTGCGATCCTCGCCGACATGGGCTTGCTCGCCGACTTGGGCTCGTAAGTCTTGCTGAACTCCTTGCGCATGGCCGTGGGCACGCTCACCACGATTCCGGTGCCCGCGCCCACGGTCATCGACAAGCGCGTCGCCGGTGGCGCGATGCTGCTCGCCCCGCTGGCTTCGATCCCGCTCGCCGCCGTGGCCGCGCTGATCGTCTGGGGCGGCGACGCGGCTGGACTGTTCCCGCTCGCGACGGCGGCGCTGGCGTTGGGCGCGGTCGCGCTCGGCAGCCGAGGGTTGCATTTGGACGGTCTGGCCGACACGGCCGACGGGCTCGGCGCGTCGTATGACCGCGAGCGAGCGCTGGAAGTCATGCGGCGCGGCGATTCCGGCCCGACCGGCGTGGCGACACTGGTGCTGGTGCTCCTGGTCCAATGTGGAGCGTTGACCGGCGCGATCCTTCGTGGACACGGGATCGTCGCCGTGGTCATCGCCGTAGTCGCCGGTCGATGCGTGCTCTCGCTCTGCTGCATGCGCGGCATTCCGTCGGCGCGGCCATCCGGACTCGGCGCGACGGTCGCCGAGTCGGTCCCCCGGTATGCGGCCTTGGGCGTCTTGCTGGCGGCAGCGAGTTTGTCGAGCATCTCCCCCGGTTTGCACTGGTGGAACGGATCGCTCGCCATCGTGGCCGGTTATGGCGTCGCGGCGCTGCTGCTCGCCCGCTGCCGTCAACGGCTCGGCGGCGTCACCGGCGACGTGCTCGGCGCGTGCGTCGAGGCCACAGTGGCCACCACGCTCGTGTTTCTGGCGGCTTGAGGTCGTGAGTGGTACGGCCGGTTAGAACCGGCCTTACCACTCACGACCCCTGATAGCGCTGCGCGACAACCGACGGCGTCTCGACATTCTTGCCAGCGCTCAACGACACGGCGAGCCGCACGAACTGAGCCTGCGCCCACGCCAAGGGCGTCGCGGAACCGGTGCCGGTGCCGATGGCGGTGCCACGGTCCCAGACCTGCTCGGGGATCTGCCCGCCCGCGTTGGCCGTCGCGGCCATCGTGCGCAGATAGCCGGTGCCGAGCGCGCCGGTCGCGAGCGCGTACTCGCCGCGTTCACCCGTGAGCACCGGCCACAGGCGGCCGACGCCGACACCGGTGTACGGCCTGCCGTCGGCGGTTTCGCCGTAACCGTCGTGGTTGTAGCGGTACCAGATGTCGCCGGCGGGCGTGGTGACGCGGATCTTGGCGTCGACGACCTTGAGCGAGTCGGTGATGTGCGGATCGTCGGCACGCTTGACGCCCAGCCGGACCAGGTCGAGGAAGCCCATGTCGACGACCGTGCGCTCGTCCCGGTTGCCGCCGCCGTTGGCGATGCCGAGGTTGTGGCCGTCATTGGGGTTGCCGTTGTCGTCGATGCGCTCGTAATACCCGTGCGACGCGAGCGATCCCGTCGTCGTATAGGTCCAGTTGTCGACCTGCGCGCGCCAGGAATCGGCGACCTGGAGGTAATACGACGCGGCGCCGGGGTCGTTGTTGGCGGTCGCGAGGTCGGCGGCGCAGACGAGCGCGGCGATCTCCGCGGCCAGTGTGGACGGGGAGAAACCGCCCGCTTCTTCCCAGCGTTCCTGCGGGGTCGACGGGCCGTGGTGCGACACGAATTCGGCGGACGGCTTGATTTTCGCGTAGGTCGCGGCGTCGCGGCGGCCGAGTTGCCAGGCGAGGATGATCGGGAACGACACCTCGTCCATCTGCAGACTCCCGAAGACGGGGGTGCCGTCGAGCCGGGTGTTCTGCGGATACGAACCGTCGGGGCGGAGCTGGACGTTGAACAGGTAGTCGAGCGCGCGGTTGGCCGCGGCGGAGTCACCGACCGCGATTTCGGCGGTCGCCATCTGATAGAGGTCGCGGGCCCAGACCGCGTGATATCCGGCCGCGCAACAGGAATCGGCGTTCTGCGCGTCGCCCCAGGGAATGCTCAGCGACGCGACGAAGGCGCCGCGGTAGGTCTTGTCCTCGTGCGCCTTGATGGTCATCACCGCTGTCTTGTACTGCTGGGTGATCCCGGTGGTGCTCGACGGCGGCGCGGCGACCGAGTTGAGGTAGTTGTGCCAGCCTGCCTGGTAGCTCGACGAAACCGCCGCCCAGCCGCTGGTGAGCGAGGCCGTCGCGGTGCTCGACGCTTCCGCGCGGCTCGTTCCGAAGCCGAGTGCGAGCGTGAACGTCGTGTCCGTGCCGACCGGGATCTGCGCGGTCTGGACGAGGTTTCCCGGTGTGTCAGCGCTGGTGTACTGGTTCGTCAGAGCGCGATGCTGGGTCAGGTCCTGCCAGCCGTCGCTCGACGAGCCGGAGTAGCCGCTGCTCAGCGCGGTGAAGCCGGTCGAGCTGGCGAGTGCGCTCGCGACGTTGCCGTCGCTGGCTTGGAGTTGCCCGTTCGCGGTCGCGCCGGTGTCGCCCATGCCGGAATTGCCGAGCGAGGGGTTGTAGAGCGCGAAGAGTTTCAGCGCGCCGCCGGTCAGCACCTGGAAGCGGGTGCGGATGAGCAGTGTCGCCCGCGCGGGATCGGTGACGTAGGTCTTGGTGATCCGGTACCGACCGTTGGTCGCGGTGTTGACCTGCTGGTACGTCAGGGAATTCGGGTCGGCGAGGCTCACCTGGTGAGTGGTGGCGGCCTTTTCCTCGTCGGTGAAACTCGTGCCGTCGCTGACCATGTACTGCAGGTCCTGCACGTCGGGCGTGTCGGCCTGCGGGTAGTAGACCTCGTTCACGATGCCCTGGCCGAGTGTGTACCAGAGCTTGGAGGTCGTGGTCGTCGAAGTGCCGACTCCTTCTTTGGCACCACTGGTCCACGCCGACGCTATGCCGGGGGCACCCGGCGCGCCCGCGGCGTACGCGGGAGTGGCCAAGGCGGCGATCAACATGACGGCGAGCAGCAGGCAGCGACGCATGGGAGCCCACCCTAATCGCGCTTCCGGTCAGCGAATACCCGCCGAAAGCAGGGCACGCAGGAAGGCGTCGGTCGTTTCACGGTCACGCACCGCGATACGCAGGTATTCCTTGCTCAGCCCGGGAAAGGTGTCGCCGCGCCTGACCGCGAATCCGGCCTCGCGCAAGGTCAAGCGAATTCGGTCGGCGTGCGGCAAACGGACCAGCACGAACGGTCCCCTCGGTTCGCCGAGCACTTCGACGCCGAGTTCGTGAAGCCCCGAGATCAGATAGTCGCGGTCGTGTTCCGCGGCGATGGCGAGCTTTTCGGCTTCCTCCAAAGCGGACGGGCGGCTGCACGCGATCATCGCGACGGCGGCCAGTGACGACACCGACCACGGTGGCTGCACCGCGCGCAGCCTGTCCACAATGGACTTTTCGGCGAGTACGTAGCCCGCGCGGAGTCCGGCGATGCCCCAGGTCTTGGTGAGACTGCGGAGCACCGCGAAACCGGGGATTGACTGTCCCGCAAGGCTTTCCGACTCGCCGGGCACCGCGTCGAGGAAGGCCTCGTCGACGACGACCAGCCTGCCGGGCTTGCCGAGCGCCAAAATGTCGGTGGCCGGGTGTAGAACTGAAGTCGGGTTGGTCGGATTGCCCACGAACACGAGATCGGCGTCTTCGGGAACTTCGGTGAGCCGGAAGCCGTTGTCCGGAGAGAGCGCAACGCGGTGCACAGCGTGACCGGCGGCCAGTAGAGCGGCCTCGGGCTCGGTGAACTGCGGATGCACCACAACAGCCTTACGCGGACGGAAGGAGGTAGCTATCAGGGTGAACGCTTCGGCGGCTCCGGCCGTCGGCAAAACTTCATACGAAGGGCGAGAGTGCCTTGCTGCCAAGGCTTCCGTGGCCGCGGTGACGTCAGGGTAAGCGGCGAGGTCGTCGAGTGCGGCGGCGAGTTCGGCGCGCAGCCAGTCCGGCGGAGCGGGCAGGCGGACGTTGACCGCGAGATCCACCAGGCCTTCGCCGACCTCACGGTCGCCGTGATGATGGATGTCGTGCTGGTCGGCATCCCGCTGATCGGCAGCGTGAGCGCCGGGCTCGTCAGCCACCGGGTGCTACCAGGTGGCGGGCGTGCACGGCCGTGGCGAAGCGTCGGGCGAGCTCGGGATAACCGGCCCAGTGGACGTGCAGGTACGAGGCGTGCAAGGTCGCCGAGGCGAAGCCGTCGGGTGTGCGATCCCAGCCCCAGGCCGGGTTCGGCCCGTGGCCGGGTTCCAGCTCGGTGCGGTGGAACTCGTGACCGGTGACACGCTGGCCAGCGGTCGCGACGAGGTTGTCGGCGAGCGCGACCGCCTTGCGGTAGCCGAGCTTGCCGCGCTTGGTCATCTTCGCGGCGGCGTCGAGGACGCCGGTCATCGGGATGCCGTCGATGTCGCGGCTGAGGTAGAGCAGCCCGGCGCATTCGGCGACCACGGGCATGCCGTGCCCGGCCGCGGCGGCGACCGCCTGGCGTAGCGGGACGTTGGCCGAGAGCTCGGCCGCGTGTACCTCGGGGAAGCCGCCGCCGAAGTACAGGCCTGCGCAGCGCTCGGGAAGTTCGGTGTCGCGCAACGGATCGAGGTCGACCACGTCGACACCGGCGGCGGCGAGCAGCTCGACCGTCTCGGTGTAGCGGAAGGTGAACGCGGCCCCGGCCGCGGCGGCGACCACGGCGCGCGGGCCCTCGTGCGTGAGCTCGGGCTGCCAAGCCTTGCCGGTCAGCGGCGCGGCCGAGCGGGCGACCCGGACCACCGCCTCGAGGTCGACGCCACTGGCGACCCAGTCGGCGAGTTCCGGCAGCAGGCGCTGGGATTCCGCGGAGCGCTCGGCGGCGGGCACCAGGCCGAGGTGACGGCTCGGCGCGTGGATGTCGTCGCTGCGCCGCAACGCGCCCAGCAAGGGCACGCCGGTCGCCTCGAGCGCGGTGACGATCTCGTCCTCGTGGCGCTGCGAGCCGAGCTTGTTGAGGATGACGCCGGCGAGCCGCACGCGCGGGTCGTAGTTGGCGAAGCCCAGCACGAGCGCGGCGACGCTGCGGCTGGCCGCGCTGGCGTCGACCACGAGCACGACGGGTGCGCCGAGCAGCCTCGCGACGTGCGCGGTCGAGGCGTAGCCCTCGGTGCCGAGCGCGCCGTCGAACAGGCCCATCACGCCCTCGATCACGGCGATGTCCGCGCCCGCCGAACCGTGCCGCAGCAACGGGACCAGCCGGTCCTCGCCCTGCAGGAACGGGTCGAGGTTGCGGGCCGGCCTGCCGGTGGCGAGCGCGTGGTAGCTCGGGTCGATGAAGTCGGGGCCGACCTTGTGGCCGGAGACGACGTGCCCGCGGGCGCGCAACGCCGCCATCAGGCCCGCGGCGATCGTGGTCTTGCCGTGCCCGGATCCGGGCGCGGCGATGACCACCCGCGCTACCACTCGATGCCCCGCTGGCCCTTTTGCCCCGCGTCCATCGGGTGCTTGATCTTGGTCATCTCGACGACCAGGTCGGCGGCCTCGATGAGCTTCGCGGGCGCGTTGCGGCCGGTGATCACGACATGCTGGTGCCCAGGGCGCGAGGTCAACGCCTCGACCACGTCGTCGACGTCGATCCAGCCCCAGTGCAGCAGATAGCTGAACTCGTCGAGGACATAGAAGTCGTGCTGCTCGGCCACCAGCCGTCGCTTGATCTCGGTCCAGCAGTCGCGGGCGTTGGCGGCGTGGTCCTCGTCGGTGCCGGACTTGCGCGCCCAGCTCCAGCCCTCGCCCATCTTGTGCCACTCGACCGGACCGCCCTGCCCGGTGTCCTCGTGCACCTGGCCGAGCGCGCGGAACGCGGTCTCCTCGCCGACCTTCCACTTCGCCGACTTCACGAACTGGAACACGCCGATCGACCAGCCCTGGTTCCACGCGCGCAGCGCCATCCCGAACGCCGCGGTCGACTTGCCCTTCATCGCGCCGGTGTGCACGGCGAGCAGCGGCCGGTTGCGGCGCTGCCGCGTGGTGAGCCCGTCCTCGGGCACGACTTCCGGTTTGCCCTGCGGCATTACGCGGCCCTCCCGGTCCTGGCGCGCACCGCGCCCGCGAGCGATTCGGCGGCCACCTCGGCCAGCGGCACGTGCTCGGCGCCGAGCCGCGTCGCGAGTTCCGCAGCGAGCCCGAGGCGCATTTTCCCGCTCTCGCAGTCCATCACGACGGCCGCGACGCCGGTACCGGCCAGCAGATCGGCCGCCTGCCGTGAGCGTGCGACGGCGTCGGCGCCACTGGTCGCGCGGCCGTCGGTCACCACGACCAGCAGCGGCCGGCGCCTCGGGTCCCGGATCGCTTCGAGCCGCAACACGTTGGCGGCCTTCAAAAGTCCCTCCGCCAGCGGAGTGCGCCCACCGGTCGGCAAACCCTCCAGGCGGGACGCGGCCGCGTCGACACTGATCGTCGGCGGCAACGCGAGTTCGGCCTCGGCCGCGCGGAACGTCACCAGCCCGACCTTGTCCCGGCGCTGATAAGCGTCCAACAGCAGCGAAAGCACGGCCGATTTGACCTCACGCATGCGCGATTTGGCGCCCATCGAGCCCGACGCGTCCACACAGAACAGCACGAGGTTCCCCTCGCGCCCTTCCCGCAAGGCGAACCGCAGATCCTGACCACGTAGTTCGAGCCCGGCGCCGTCACGCCCGCGCGCGCGCTGATGCGGCGCCGCCGCCCGGATCGTCGCGAGCAGGTGCGGATGCCCTTCGCGCACGCTCGTCGGCTTCACGCCGATCGTCCGCCCGGTGTCGGTGATCGCCCGCGACCGGCGGCCGTGCGCGCCCTCCCCCGTGCCGTCGAGGGTGAACAGCCTGGCCTTGAACGGTTTCCCCGAGCCGACCGTCTGCTGGCCGCCTTGGGTCCCCTGCCCTTCACCGGGCTGGTCGTCCGAGCTTCCGGAAGGCGGTTCTTGCTCGGCGGGTGGCTCGGAGCCTGAGCCAGGGCCATCGTCGTCCGGGCCCTGCGGCGGCTCGGCGTCGCGCAGCGCCTGCTCGAGCTGCTCTTCCTCGATACCCGGCGCGTCGAACGGGTTCCGCCTGCGCCGGTGCGGCAACGCGAGCCGAGCGGCGACGCGGATGTCGTCGGTGGTCACGTCTTCGCGGCCGGACCACGCGGCGTGCGCGACGGCCGTTCGCGCCGTGACGATGTCCGCGCGCATCCCGTCGACCTCGAACGACGCACAGACCTCGGCGATCTGCCGCAGCGCGTCGTCGCCGAGCCGCACGGCGGGCAGAAGTGTCTGTGCCGCTTCGATTTCCGCCGCGAGCTTGGCGTCGTCCTCGGCGTATTGGTCGGCGAAACCGTCCGGGTCGGCCTCGTACGCGAGCCGCCGCCGGACCACCTGGACCCGCTGCTCGGGATCGCGGCTGGACGCGACCTCGACGGTCAGCCCGAACCGGTCGAGCAGCTGCGGGCGCAGCTCGCCCTCCTCCGGGTTCATGGTGCCGATCAGCACGAACCGCGCCGCGTGCGACACCGAAACACCCTCGCGCTCGACCGTCGCGCGGCCCATGGCGGCGGCGTCGAGCAGCGTGTCGACGAGATGGTCGTGCAACAGGTTCACTTCGTCGACGTAGAGCAGCCCGCGATGCGCCGCGGCCAGCAAACCCGGCTGGTAGTCGGTGACGCCTTCGCCGAGCGCGCGTTCGAGGTTGAGCGAGCCGACCACGCGGTCTTCGGCCGCGCCGACCGGGAGTTCGACCAGCCGCGCGGGCCGCCGCTTCGACGTGCCGTCGTGCGGGCCGTCGGGGCAGCCGGGGTCTGGGCTCGCGGGATCACACGAAAACCGGCAATCCTCGACGACGTCGACGCGGGGCAGCAAACCGGCCAGCGCACGCACCATGGTCGACTTCGCGGTGCCCTTCTCGCCACGCACCAGCACTCCGCCGATCGCGGGCGAGATCGCCGAAAGCACCAGCGCCAGCCGCAGATCCTGCATCCCGACAACGGCGGTGAACGGGTAAGGCTTCAAGCTCTGACTCCCGGTTCGACGGCGGTGGCCCGGCCGATCATCGCACAGGAAAAGCGTCGGCTAGCGTGCCGCGAGTGCGCGAAAAATCACCACTGACCGTCGTCGGCATCGGGGCCGACGGCCTCGCCGGGCTGAGCGAAACCGCCCGCGCGGCGGTCACCAGCGCCGACGTCGTCATCGGCGGCACGCGCCACCTCGCCTACCTGCCCGGCGGCGCGGACGGCCCAGTGAAGGTGCCGCTGCCGAGCCCGCTCCTGCCCGGCCTCGACGCGCTGTTCGCCGCGCACGAAGGCCGCCGTGTCTGCGTGCTGGCCAGCGGCGACCCGCTCCTGTCCGGCATCGGCACCACGCTGGCCGCCCGGTTCGAGAACATCGAGATCCTGCCCACGCTCTCGTCGGTGACGCTGGCCCGCGCGCGGCTGCGCTGGTCCGCCGAAACGACCGAAGTGGTCACCGTCGTCGGCCGGAGCCTCCACCGCCTCAACCGCGTGCTCGCGCCCGGCCGCAAGGTACTCGTGCTCGGCACCGACCCGGCCGACGTCGGCGAACTCCTGCGCGCCCGCGGCTTCGGCGAAAGCGACCTGATCGCGCTCGAAGAACTCGGCGGTCCGGCCGAGCGGGTGGTCGACGGGTGGACCGAACGCACCGGACCGCTGACCGTTGTCGCGATCGACTGCCGCGGCTCCGGCTTGTCGCTTGTCGGCGGGCTGCCCGACGACGCGTTCGAGCACGACGGCCAGCTCACCAAGCGCGACCTCCGCGCCAGCGCGCTCGCCCGCCTCGCGCCGATGCCCGGCGAGCTGCTGTGGGACGTCGGCGCGGGTGCGGGCAGCGTCGCGATCGAGTGGTCGCGAACCCACCCGCTGAACCGGGCGATCGCCATCGAACGCGACCAGAAAAGAGCCGAACGCATTGGCCGGAATTCGGCCACCCTCGGCGTTCCCGAACTCCAAGTCGTCGTCGGCCCGGCTCCCGAAGCACTGCGTGACCTGCCGAAACCCGACGCGATCTTCATCGGCGGCGGGCTGACCGTGCCTGGCGTCCTCGACGCCTGCCTCGCGCAGAACTGCCGAGTGGTCGCGCACGGCGTGACCCTCGAATCCGAGCAGACGCTGGCCAAGGCTTATCAAGATCATGGCGGCGAGCTGATCCGGATCTCCGTCGAGCAGGCCGCCCCGCTCGGCGGCTTCACCGGCTGGTCGCCCAGCCGGACCGTCACGCAATGGAGTGTGAACCGGTGACCGTCTACTTCATCGGCGCCGGACCCGGCGCCGCCGATCTGATCACGATTCGTGGCCGCGACCGGCTGGCCGCCTGCGGGCTCGTCCTTTACCCCGGCAGCATGACGCCGACCGACCTTCTGGAGCACTGCTCTCCTCAAGCGATGCTCACGGACACGGCCGGGCTGAATCTCGACCAGATCGCCGAGATCCTCATCAACGCCGAGACCGACGTCGCGCGACTGTGTTCCGGCGACCCGTCGCTCTACAGCGCGGTCGCCGAGCAGATGCGGCGCCTCGACGCGGCCGGGGTGCCCTACGAGGTCATCCCCGGTGTCCCCGCGTTCGCGGCCGCGGCGGCGGTGCTCAAGCGGGAGCTGACCGTGCCCGAGGTCGGCCAGAGCCTGGTCATCACCCGCGCGCAGGCCCGCTCGACCGCGATGCCCGCTGGCGAAGATCTGGCCACCTTCGCGCGCACCGGCACCACGCTCGCGCTGCACCTGGCGATCAACCGGCTCGACCACCTCGTCGAAGAACTGGTCCCGCACTACGGTCCCGACTGCCCGGTCGCCGTCGTCGCACTGGCCAGCCAGCCCGGCGAGGTCATCCTGCGCGGCACGCTGACCACGATTTCCGAGCAGGTCAGCGCGGCCGGGGTCACCAGGGCGGCGATGATCTTCGTCGGGAAGGTGCTCGCCGCCGAAGGGTTCCCCGACAGCTTCCTCTACTCGACCACCCGTGATCGCCAAAGCCAACCGGAGTCGTTATGACACTGCGCTGGGGCCTGCTGGCCGCCGGTTCGATCGCCGAAGAGTTCGCCGCCGCCATCCGCGAAAGCGAGCACGGCACGCTGGCGGCCGTCGCGGCCCGTTCGGCCGACCGGGCCGCCGAATTCGCTGCCCGCCACGAGATCCCGCGCAGCTACGGCGGCTACGACGCGCTGCTCGCCGACCCCGATGTCGACGCCGTCTACGTGTCGACGCCGCATCCGATGCACGCCGAATGGGCGATCAAGGCGGCCGAAGCAGGCAAGCACGTGCTGTGCGAAAAGCCGCTGACGGTGTCAGTCGAAGACGCCGAGCGGGTCATCGAGGCCGCACGGCGCAATGACGTCTTCCTGATGGAGGCGTTCATGTACCGGCTGCACCCGCAGACGCGGAAACTGACCGAACTCATCACTTCCGGTGCGATCGGTGAGGTTCGCGCGGTCGACGTGACCTTCAGCTACGACACGACCGGCTCCGAGCGTGACCGCATCGCCGACCCGGCGCTCGGCGGTGGCGGAATTCTCGACGTCGGGTGCTACTGCGTGTCGGTCGCCAGGCTGGTCTCGCAGGCCGCGACCGGTATCGAAGCGGTCGAACCGACCGACGTGATCGGTATGGCGAAGCTGGACGAAAATGGTGTCGACGAGATCGCCATGGGACTGCTGCGGCTGCCCGGCGGCATCATCGCGCAGATCTCCTGTGGCTTCCGGCTCGCGCAGGACGACCACATCCGCGTCTACGGCACCCGAGGCCAGCTCTTCATCGGCAAGCCGTCCTGGACGTTCGGCATGCGGCGACCGCGGACGTCGACGATCGTGCTCACCCCGACCGGCGGCAAGCCGGAGGAGATCGAGGTCGAGGCCACGAAGGGCCTCTTCGCCCGCGAGGCCGACCACGTCGCGGAACACCTGGCCGCACGCCAGTCGCCGTTGGTGACCTGGCAGGACACGGTGGCCAACATTCGGACACTCGAGCGCTGGGGCGCGGCGGTCCGCACCCCGTGAAGGTCCTCATCCTGGGCGGGACCGGCGAGGCCCGCGCGCTCGCCGAAGCGCTGACCGCACGAGGTGTCCCGATCATCTCGTCGCTCGCCGGCCGGGTGGCGAACCCCAAGCTGCCTGTCGGCGAGGTCCGCGTCGGCGGCTTCGGTGGCCCGGCAGGTCTCGCGGAGTGGCTTCGCGAAAACCACATCGACGCCGTCGTCGACGCGACCCATCCGTTCGCCGAACGCATCGGGGCCTCGGCGTTCGAAGCCGCCGCGACCGCGCAGGTCCGCCTGCTCAGGCTGCAACGACCAGGCTGGTCGGAGAGCCCAGGCGACGACTGGCGCTGGGTCGATTCGCTCGACGAGGCGGCCGCGAACCTGCCGGGCGACCGCGTGTTCCTCACCAGCGGACGCCAGGGCCTCGCCGCCTTCGCGGGCAACGACCAGTGGTTCCTGGCCCGCTGCGTCGACCCGCCCGAGCCGCCGCTGCCCCGGCGGATCGAGATCCTGCTCGACCGCGGCCCGTACACCGTCGACGGTGAGACCCGGCTGCTCCGAGAGCACCGGATCGACGTGCTGGTCACCAAGGACAGCGGCGGTTCGATGACCTCGGCCAAGCTCACCGCCGCCAGGAACCTCCGCGTGCCCGTGGTGGTCGTCCGGCGGCCACCCCGCCCGGATGTCCCCACTGTCAGCGAACCCGGCCAAGCCGTCGATTGGGTGCTCCCATGAACGAGTTCTACGAGTTGCTCACCCGCCGCCGCGACGTCCGCGCCGAGTTCACCGGCGCGCCGCCGAGCCCCGAGGCGCTCGACCGCATGCTCGGCGCCGCGCACAGCGCGCCGAGCGTCGGCCTGACCCAGCCGTGGGACTTCGTGCTGGTCGAAAGCGTCGGCACGCGGCGGAAGTTCGCCGATCACGTCCAGGCCGAGCGTGCCATCTTCGCCGACTCGCTGCCCGAGGAGCGCGCGGCGACCTTCGACCGGATCAAGATCGAAGGGATCATGGAATCCGGGCTCGGCATCGTCGTCACCTACGACGCCGGCCGTGGCTCGCCGGACGTGCTCGGCAGGCACGCCATCGCGGACGCCGGGCTCTACTCGGTCTGCCTGGCGATCCAGAACCTGTGGCTCGCGGCGACCGTCGAAGGCGTCGGTGTCGGCTGGGTGAGCTTTTACCGGGAGCCGTTCCTCGCCGAGCTGGTCGGGCTGCCCGACGGGATCCGCCCGGTCGCCTGGCTCTGCGTGGGCGAAGTGTCCGAACTGGCCACCGTGCCCGATTTGGAACGGCACGGCTGGCGCAGCCGCCGCCCGCTCGAAGCCGCCGTCCACCGCGAGACCTTCCGCCCCTGCATCACCCGTTCGGACGCGACCCGTTAGCGTTGCGCCGATGCGTCTGTTCGCCGTCACGCTCGGGTTGCTGTCCGCGCTCTGCGCGTTCGCCTTCCCGTTCCTGCCTGTCGTGCAGGACACCGCGGAGATCACCTGGCCGACCGGCAACGACACCCGCCAGGTCAACTCGCCGCTGACCGGCTACTGGGCGCAAGACCTCAGCGTCACTCTCCCGTGTCGGACGATCCGCTCCGTCGACGCGCGCTCGGACGGCCCCGCGCTGCTCTTCTCGACCGTGCCCGAGGCACGGACCGAGAACGGCGCGGGCATGCAGCTGCGCATCGACAACGGCCTGCTGCTGGCGTCGCTGCGCGGGCAGCAGATCACCAGGCAGCCGCTGCCGCCGGAGAACTGCGATGTCCGGTTCCGCTCCGACGGCAACCACACCACGCTCAGCGCGGCCAACACCCCGATCTTCGAGTTCAGCGGCGACGACCGGCCGCGCGTGATCGGCATCTACTCCTCGATCAGCAGCGCCAAGGACCCCATCGACGGGCTGCGGGTCTCGATCGTCACCGACACCCGGTACCAGTCGTCGCCGACGGGCTGGAAGGTCGGCGTCGGCGTGCTGGCGATCCTTTCGCTCATCGGCTGCCTGATCGCGGTCGGGAAGCTCGACTCCGGCTTCGCGCGGCGCGCGCCTCGCTGGGCGCCCGCGGGCTGGTGGCGGCTCACCGGCCGCGACGTGACCGTGTTCGCGGTGCTCGGGGCCTGGGTCTTCATCGGCCCGGTCACCTCGGACGACGGCTACATCCTGACCATGGCCAGGGTCACCGAGCAGACCGGCTACCTGCCGAACTATCACCGCTGGTTCGGGGTGGCCGAGGCGCCGTTCGGCTGGTTCTACCACGTGTACGAGCTGATGGCGCACGTCAGCACGGTGCCGCCGTGGATCAGGCTGCCGTCGTTCCTGCTGGGCCTGCTCAGCTGGCTGCTGATCAGCCGCGAGGTGATGCCGAGACTCGGCCCGCAGGTCCGGGTGAGCCGGGCGGCCGGCTGGGCGGCCGCGGCGGTCTTTCTGGTCTGGTGGATGCCGTTCAACAACGGCGTACGGCCGGAGCCGGTCGCGGCTGTCGGCTCGCTGCTGGCCATCTGCGCGGTCGAACGCGCGCTGGTCACACGCCGCCTCTTGCCGATCTGCCTCGGCCTGCTGGCCGCCGCGTTGACGTTGGCCGCGACCCCGACCGGCCTGATCGCGGTGGCGCCGTTCCTGGTCGCCGCGCGTCCGTTGTCGAAGATACTGAAGCAGCGCGCGGTCGACGGCTGGCTGCCGGTGCTCGCGCCGATCCTCGGCGCCGGGCTGCTGGTGCTGACGGTCGTCTTCGCCGACCAGACCTTCGCGACCATCCAGGAGGCCACCCGGATCCGGACGCAGGTCGGCCCGAATCTCTCATGGTTCCAAGAATTTTCGCGCTACCAGCTGCTGTTCGAAAACCTGCCGGACGGGTCCGCGACTCGCCGGTTCCCGGTGCTGCTGGTGCTTTTGTGCACCGGGACCTGCTTGGTCGTGCTGTTGCGTCGCGGCCGGATCCCCGGCGCGGCGCTGGGACCGAGCCGCCGTCTGATCGGGACGACGGCGTTGTTCTTCCTGCTGCTGGCGCTGACCCCGACCAAGTGGACGCACCACTTCGGCGCGTTCGCGGCGGTCGGCGCGTCGATGGCGGCGCTGACCGCGCTCGCGACGAGTTCCGGCGTGCTGCGGTCGAAACGCAACCGGGCGGCGTTCCTGGCCGGGTTGCTGATCATCGCGGCTTGGGCGGCGACCGGGCCGAACGCGTTCTGGTTCGTGTCCAAACTCGGTGTGCCGTGGTTCGCCTCGGCCCCGAAATGGGGGCCGATCTCGCTGTCGACCATCTTCCTGGCGGGCGCGGCGGTGTCGGCGATCATCGCGTTCGCCGAAAACGTCCGCGCGCACCGGCCCGGCCACGAGACCGAGGGACCGGAACGCCGTGGCCGCGCGCTGAAACTCGGCTCGATCTCGCTGGTCGCGGTGTGCGGCGCGGTGGTGGCCAGCGAGGTGATCTCGATGGGCATGGCCATCCACGCGCAGGCTGGCAGCTACAGCCTCGGCTCGGCGAACGTCGGTCATCTGCTCGGCCAGAGCTGCGGGCTGTCCGACCACGTGATGGTCGAGCGAGACGCCATCGCCAGCATGCTCGCCCCGCTGCCGGAAGCCCAGCAGAAGACCGTCACTCCGACGCCGTTGTCGACCGAGAACCCGCTTCCGCCGCCGGATCAGGAGATCGGCCGGACACAGACCGGCTTCCACACCCACACGGTCGACGACAAGGACCCGCTCTCCGAGCCGCCACACGGCTTCACCGAGGACAAGGTGTCGATGTGGAGCAGCTACCAGGAGAAGGAGACGCGTGCCGGACGCCTGCGCTCGGATTGGTATGAGCTGACCGAAAAACCGCCATCCGGCCAGGTGGTGGTCGCCGTCGCGGGCGCGGCGGGCAAGGCGGCCACGGTCAGCCTCGAGTACGGCGCACGCACGCCGGACGGGTTCAAGGTCCTCAAGGGCCAGACGCTGCTGCCCGCCGGTGTCGGCAACGGCCAGTGGAACGACGTCCGCGTCAACATGCGTGACCTGCCACCGGAAACGGCCGCGGTCCGGGTGACCGCCATCGACAACGACCTCACCGAAGACGGCTGGGTCGCCGCGACCGCGCCCCGCGTCCCGTCGTTCACGACGTTGACGGACAAGATCGGCAAGAAGCCGGTGTACATGGACTGGCCCGCGTCGTTCGTCTACCCCTGCGCGCAGCCCGCGTTCTCGCACGACGGCATCTCGCAGGTGCCCGCGTACCGCATCACGGCGGGCACGGTCGCGGACGAGGCGAAGTGGTCGAGCAGCGCTACCGGCGGCCCGATCGGCTGGCTCGAGGAGCTGGCCGACCAGCCGGAGGTCCCGAGTTACCTGGTCGGCCAGCCGTTCCAGTCGTGGGGCAAGCTCCTGCAGGTCGAGCCGTACTCCGAAGGCGCGCCACCCACGATCGTCAGAGGCAAGAAGACCGTGCCCGGGTGGTGGTCCCCCGGACCGGGGCCTCAGCAGCCCAATGGCACCAATCCGACCCGCTAATGCTCGTGAGTGGTACGGCCGGTTCTAACCGGCCATACCACTCACGAGCCCTTTAGTGGTAGCGCCGGGGTGTCCAGACCATCGAGGTGCCGTCGGGCCGGGGCGCGACCCGGGTCCTGGACGAGCCGACGATGACCAGGCAGCGCATGTCCACGAAGGCCGTGTCCAGCTCGCCGAGGGTGACCACGCGGACCGATTCGGAGTCGCCGCCGACGTCACGGGCGATGACCACGGGCGTTTCCGGGGCGCGGTGCTTGAGCAGGACTTCCTGCGCGCGCGAAAGCTGGGTCGTACGGCTGAACGAGGCCGGGTTGTACAGCGCCAGCACCAGATCCGAGACACCCGCCGCTTCGAGACGGCGTTCGATGACCTCCCACGACTTCAGGCGATCCGACAGCGAGAGCACGCAGTAGTCGTGGCCGAGTGGCGCGCCGACGCGGGACGCCGCCGCCTGCGCGGCGGTCACGCCAGGCACGACCCGGACCGAAACGTCCTTCCAGCGCGGATCTTCGACCTGTTCGAGCACCGCCGACGCCATCGCGAACACGCCGGGGTCGCCCGAAGACACGACCACTACCCGGTTCCCCGCAGCTGCCAGCTCCAGCGCTTCGACGGCCCGTTCGGCTTCGACACGGTTGCCCGACGCGAGCCGTTGCTGGCCCGCCTTCACCGGAACCCTCGCCAGATAAGGGCCATAGCCCACCAAGTGTGTCCCGGCAGCGAGCTCGACCTCGGCCTCGGGCGTCAGCCATTGCGGACCGGCTGGCCCGAGTCCGACGACCACGACCTCGCCACCGTCGGGCGCCGGAACCGGTTCGGCCGGAGTCGCTTCGACGCCTGAGACCCGTGCCGAGTAAGCCGGGCTCGGCAGCAGCGCCAGCGAGAAGTACGGCACCGAGTCGGGGTCGACGCTGGCAAGGGGCTCGATGCGCTGCTTGCCCCAGGTCGCGCGCTCGATGTACAGCGCCTGGTCGAGTTTGCCCGCCTCGCCGAGTGCCTGCCGCACCGCGCCGAACGTCCGCCCGAGCTTCAACACCGCGGCCGAATCCGTGTCCGCCAGTCGTCGCGCCAGCTCGGGCTGCGACAGCGTTCCCGGCAATACGGTGAGCACCTCGTCGCGCTGGACCAGCGGCCGCCCGAGCACCGCGGACGCCGCGCTCACCGACGTCACACCGGGCACCGCCTCCGCTTCGTACCGGTCGGCGAGCCGCTCGTGCATGTACATGTACGAGCCATAGAAGAACGGGTCACCCTCGCACAGCACGACGACGTTCCGCCCCGCGTCGAGGTGGACGGCGAGCCGTTCCGCGCTCTCGGCGTAGAAGTCGGCGATCGCGCCCTCATACCCGCCGGGGTGATCGGTCGTCTCGGTGGTCACCGGATACACCAGCGCCTCTTCGAGCTGACCCTCACGCAGATACGGCTCGGCGACCGAACGCGCGATGCTCCGGCCGTGCCGGGCGCTGTGATAGGCCACGACATCGGCCTCGCCGATCAGCCTGGCGGCCTTGACCGTCACCAGCTCGGGGTCACCCGGCCCGAGCCCGACACCCCACAGTTTCCCCGAATCGCCGCTCATTCTTCCTCCGTCGCCAACGCATTGACCGCAGCCACCGCCATCGCACTGCCACCGCGCCGCCCGTGCACCACCAGATACGGCGCGGGCGCGCGCTTCACCAGCTCCACTTTGGACTCAGCGGCGCCGATGAACCCCACCGGAACGCCGATGACGGCCGCGGGCGCGCCCACGCCTTCCTCGAGCAGTTCCAGCAGCCGGAACAACGCCGTCGGCGCGTTCCCTATGGCGACGACGGAGCCGGGCAGCTTGTCGCGCCAGAGTTCGAGTGCGGCGGCGGACCGCGTGGTGCCCATCCGTTCGGCGAGCGACGGGACGGACGGGTCGGACAGGGTGCAGAGGACCTCGTTGTCCGCCGGCAGGCGTTTCCTGGTGACACCGCTGGCGATCATCTGCGCGTCACACAGCACCGGTGCGCCGGCGCGCAGCGCCGCGCGGCCGGATTCGACGACGTCGAGCGAGTACTTGAGGTCGTCGACGAGATCGACCATGCCGCACGCGTGGATCATCCGGACGGCCACCACGGCCACGTCCTCCGGCAGTATCGCGAGATCGGCCTCCGCGCGGATGGTGGCGAACGAATGCCGGTAGATCTCCGCGCCGTCGCGGATGTAGTCGATCACTGCGCTCCTTTTCCCAGCAGGAAATCCGCCAGCGCGGCGACGGGCACCCAGGTGCCGTCGACGCGGTAGCCGTCCTCTTCCGCGAGCACGTCGACGTGCCCGGCGGCAGGTTTTCCGCACCGGCGCTCACAACCGGCGAAATGGGCGCGCACGCCGGACACGCGCCGGGCGTCGGCCCGCACATCGGCCCGCGACTTCGCGCAACCGGGCCTGCCGATGCACGCGGTGACCCCGCGTTCGGTCAGCATTCCCGCCAGCGGCTCGGCGTCACGCACGCCGGGCAGGAAGACCGAACGCCATGGCGTGACGACCGCGAACGGCGCCAGCGAGGCGAACAGCCGCAGCCGCGCCGACGTCAGCACCCCGAACTCGGGGGCGACCGCGGCGCCGTCGTCGAGTAAACCGATCGGTATCCCAGGGCGCACCGGCAGGTCGACCGGCGTGACCGTGGTCCCCGGCAACGCGGCGGCCAACGCCGAAGCGTCATGCAGTTCGGAAATCCGCCACTCGCCTTCGCGCGCCTTGAGAAACGCCGAGGCGACCTGAAGCAGAGCTTCGACGGCCTGGTCCGCCTTCACGCGTTTACCGGTGTCGACACCGGCCAGCAACACAGCGCCGTCACGCCAGCAGAGGTCCGCGCCTTCACCGGCGACGTCCCCGCTGCCATCGTCGAAAGCGAACAGGAACCGTCCCGGCAACGCGGCGAGTTCCGGACGGGCACACAACGCGACATCCAGATCGGCCGCCAGCGCTCGCGCCGTCTCGCTGCGAGGAGACGCCAGTATGTTCCGGACCCGCTCATGCGAAGCCGACGGCAGCAAACCCGCCTCGGTCAGCCGCTGGGCCAAACGGGTGGCCGTCCGGTCGAGTCCACGCAGCTGCAGATTCCCCCGTGAAGTCAGGTGGATCTCGCCGTCCGCGAAGCCGTCGGCACACTCCGCGAGAACGTGAAGCTGCTCACTCGTCACGACTCCGCCGGGTAGCCGGACCCGCGCCAGCGCGCCGTCGGCGGCGTCGTGTGGTGCGAAAACACCAGGACACACGTCGGCGCGCACACGGGCAGGGGTGTCCATGATGGTGACTGTACGGATTGCCCGCGCCCGGACAAGAAGCGAGCCAGCGCATAGGGGTGGGTGAACGGATATC
Organism: Amycolatopsis sp. NPDC059657; assembly: GCF_042734395.1. Classification (NCBI taxonomy): domain Bacteria; kingdom Bacillati; phylum Actinomycetota; class Actinomycetes; order Pseudonocardiales; family Pseudonocardiaceae; genus Amycolatopsis; species Amycolatopsis sp. NPDC059657. Next base: position 22,748 of record NZ_JBHWEB010000010.1, read on the forward strand.
TAGGGGAAGTCAACGAGAGTAAGAACACTGCGATCACCCCTAGGCCATGTCACCTTGACGGCGGGGTGCGTCGGCCCGGAGAGTGAGCGGCGCACCCACGCGTCGGCAGGTGGAGGAACCCGGTGTGAGCCCGGGGCGGTCCCGCCACTGTGACCGGAGACCTCTCCGGAAGCCAGGAACTCCGGCGGACGCGTTCGACTACCCGGGGCGAGGACACCCCGAGAGGAGCTCCACGCTGTGATCCTGCTGCTGTCCACATCGGACACCGACCTGCTCAGCGCCCGATCCGGCGAAACCGAGTGGCGGCTCGCCAACCCGGCCAGGCTCGACCTGGCGGACCTGCCCGCGCTGCTCGACGGCGTGAAGATCGCGGTCGTCCGCATCCTCGGCTCCGAGCGCGAGTGGCAGGATGGCCTCGACACGGTCCGCGCGAGCGGCGCGCATGTGGTCGTGCTCGGCGGCGAGCAGACCCCGGACGCCCAGCTCATGAAGCTGTCGACGGTTCCGGCGGGTATCGCCGCCGAGGCGCACGCGTACCTCGCGCAGGGTGGCCCCGAAAACCTGACGCAGTTGCACCGGTTCCTTTCGGACACGCTCCTGCTCACCGGTGACGGCTTCGAACCGCCCGCTCAGCAGCCGCTCTGGGGCGTGCTCGACCGGCCGTCTTCCTCAGGAACCGGCCCGGTCATCGCGATCCTCTACTACCGGGCGCATCACCTGTCCGGGAACACCGCTTTCGTGCACAGCCTCGCCGACGCGATCGAGGCGGCGGGCGGGCGCGCGCTGCCGATCCACTGCGCGTCGCTGCGCACCCGCGAGCCGGAGATGATGACCGAGCTGGCCAAGGCCGACGCGCTGCTGGTCACCGTGCTCGCCGCCGGTGGCACCCGGCCGTCCGAGGTCGGCGCCGGTGGCGACGACGAGGCGTGGGACGTGGCCGAGATGGCCGCGCTCGACATCCCGATCCTGCAGGCGTTGTGCCTGACCAGCGACCACGAGACCTGGGAAGCCAGCGACGAGGGCCTCTCCCCGCTCGACGCCGGCAACCAGATGGCCGTGCCGGAGTTCGACGGCAGGCTGATCACGGTCCCGTTCTCGTTCAAGGAGATCGACGAGGACGGCCTGCCCCGCTACGTCCCGGACGCCGAGCGCGCGTCCCGGGTCGCGCGTATCGCGCTGGCGCACGCCAGGCTGCGCCACACCCCGGCGCCCGAGCGCAAGATCGCGCTGATGCTGTCGGCCTATCCGACGAAGCACTCGCGGGTGGGCAACGCCGTCGGCCTCGACACGCCCGCGTCCGCCATCAAGCTGCTGCGCCGGATGCGCGAGCTCGGCTACGACCTGGGCGACGAGCCGTTCCCCGGTGTCGAACCGACCGGCACCGAGCAGCCGGACGGCGACGCGCTCATCCACGCGCTCATCGCGGCCGGCGGCCAGGATCCCGAGTGGCTCACCGAGGAACAGCTGGCAGGCAACCCGATCCGGGTGCCGGCCGCGCGGTACCAGGAGTGGTTCGACAAGCTGCCCTCTGATCTGCGCGAGGGGATGGAAGAGCACTGGGGTCCCGCGCCAGGTGAGCTCTACGTCGACAACGGCGACATCGTGCTGGCGTCGCTGCAGTCCGGCAACGTCATCCTGATGATCCAGCCACCACGCGGATTCGGCGAGAACCCGGTGGCGATCTACCACAATCCCGACCTGCCGCCGAGTCATCATTACCTCGCCGCGTACCGCTGGCTCGAGGAGGAGTTCGGCGCGCACGCCGTCGTCCACCTGGGCAAGCACGGTTCGCTGGAGTGGTTGCCGGGCAAGACGGCCGGGCTCTCGGCCTCGTGCGCACCGGACGCCGTGCTCGGCAGCCTGCCGCTGATCTACCCGTTCCTGATCAACGACCCCGGCGAGGGCGCGCAGGCCAAGCGCCGCGCGCACGCCACGATCATCGACCACCTCATCCCGCCGATGGCCCGCGCCGAGAGCTACGGCGACATGGCGCGCCTGGAGCAGCTGCTCGACGAGCACGCCAACATCGCCGCGATGGACCCGGCGAAACTGCCCGCGGTCCGCGCCCAGATCTGGACGCTCATCCAGGCCGCCAAGCTCGACCACGACCTCGGTGTCGAGCAGCGCCCGCACGACGCCGAGTTCGACGACTTCCTGCTGCACATCGACGGCTGGCTGTGCGAGGTCAAGGACGCGCAGATCCGCGACGGGCTGCACATCCTCGGCGAGGCGCCCACGGGCGAGGCGCGCGTCAACCTGGTGCTGGCCATGCTGCGCGCCCAGCAGATGTGGGGCGGGCAGCAAGGCGCCGTACCCGGCCTGCGCTCCGCGTTGGGGCTGAAGGAGAACTCCGACGCCCCACTGTCCGAAGTGGACGCTATCGAGCAGAAGGCACGCGCGCTGGTCCTCGCGATGGAGGAACGCGGCTGGGCGCCCGACGCGGCCGCCGAAGTGCTCGATCACCCCGACGAGCAGGTCGAACGGGTGCTCCGCTTCGCGGCGACCGAGATCGTGCCGCGGCTGGCGGGTACCGACGGCGAGATCGACGCCGTGCTGCACGCGCTCGACGGCGGTTACATCGCGGCAGGGCCCAGCGGCTCGCCGCTGCGTGGCCTGATCAACGTGCTCCCGACCGGCCGGAACTTCTACACGGTCGACCCGAAGGCCATCCCGAGCAGGCTGGCCTGGGAGACCGGGCAGCGGCTCGCGGACTCACTGCTTACCCGCTACCGCGAGGACAACGGCGACTGGCCGCGTTCGGTCGGCCTGTCCGTCTGGGGCACGTCGGCGATGCGCACCTCCGGCGACGACGCGGCGGAGGTGCTGGCGCTGCTGGGAGTCCAGCCGATCTGGGACGAGGCGTCGCGCCGGGTGACCGGGATCGAAGCGATCCCGCTGGCCGAGCTCGGCAGGCCGCGCGTTGACGTGACCGTACGCATCAGCGGTTTCTTCCGCGACGCGTTCCCGCACGTCATCAACATGCTCGACGACGCCGTCCAGCTCGTTTCCGGCCTCGACGAGTCCGACGACGACAACTACGTCCGCGCGCACACCCGCGCCGATCTCGCCGCGCACGGCGACACCCGCCGCGCCACCACCCGGATCTTCGGCTCGAAGCCGGGTGCCTACGGCGCCGGGCTGTTGCCGCTGATGGACTCCGGCAACTGGCGCGACAACGCCGACCTCGCCGAGGTCTACGCGGTCTGGGGCGGCTTCGCCTACGGCCGCGGCCTCGACGGCAGGCCCGCCCGCGAGGACATGGAGAACTCGTACAAGCGGATCGTGGTCGCGGCCAAGAACACCGACACCCGCGAGCACGACATCGCCGACTCCGACGACTACTTCCAGTACCACGGCGGCATGATCGCGACCGTCCAGGCGCTCACGGGCACCGCGCCCGTGTCCTACGTCGGCGACAGCACGACCCCGGACGCGGTCCGCACGCGCACGCTCGGCGAAGAGACCGCGCGCGTGTTCCGCGCCCGCGTGGTCAACCCGCGCTGGCTGACCGCGATGCGCAAGCACGGTTACAAGGGCGCGTTCGAACTCGCCGCCACTGTGGACTACCTGTTCGGCTTCGACGCGACCGCGGGCGTGGTCGGCGACTGGATGTACGAAAAGCTGACCGAGTCCTATGTGCTCGACGCCGAGAACCAGGAGTTCATGCGCAAGGCGAACCCGTGGGCCTTGCGCGGGATCATCGAGCGGCTCACCGAAGCCGCCGACCGAGGCCTCTGGGCCGAGCCGGATCAGGACCTGCTCGACCAGATGCGCGAGGTCTACCTGAGCATCGAAGGCGATCTCGAAGGCTAGGGCTCGTGAGTGGTATGGCCGGTTAGAACCGGCCATACCACTCACGACTCCCTTATGCCGTAACGGGAACCTGTACGCGGTACCGCTTGACCAGTCCTTCGCCGCAGTCGACGCGGACCGTGCGCGACGCGACGACGTCACCGTACGAACCGCTCAGGTCGTAGCCCACCTCGGCCGAACCCGGAACCGTCTCGGCGTCGTCGGCCTCGCCGGTGACCGAGCGGACGCGACGGCGGACCGCCTCGTTCACCGCGCTCTCGACGCCGTCGGCGGACTCCCGGTCGGGGCCCGCGTCGGCGCGTGCGCGCTCGATCAGGTCGGCGACCGGCCGCGAAGTGTCGCTGACCGAGGTCACCGTGCCGCCGGAGTCCACGCGGATCCGGACCTCGCCGTAACCGGGCGACGTCACCGGGATCCCGTTGATCACCTGGCGGAAGGTGACCACCGCTTCGCGCACCTGAGCCTCGGTGCCGGTGCCGTCGGTGCCCGCCGAGGCCACGTGCTCGTAGCGCACCTCGTCGAAAACGAGGTCGACGGCGTCGGCGAGACCGTACCGGTCGACCGCGCGCTCGGCGGCCAGCCGCACGGTGCGCACGCCGGGGTCGGCGCCCGGCTCGGCCGGGTGCGCGAGCCGCGCCTCCCAGAAACCGTGTTCGCCGACGGACACGTGCGCGTCCAGCGACGCCGACCGCGTCGAGAGGCCGAACCGCTCACCCACCGCGCCACGCTCGACCGGGGCCGACGGGTGCAGCCGCGCGACCGCCAGCCGGTCGGGCAGTTCGGCGTTGGGCGACCGGCGCGCGCCGCGCGGCTCCGGGTCGAACCAGCGCCAGGTGTAGAACGACGGCGTCGCGGCCGTCCGGTCGAACTGCCGCTCGTTGTCGAGCCGGTTGCGCGCCTCGGCATCGGTCGCGCCGCACGCCATCACCGACGGCGCCTGGTTGCGGTCGATCCGCCAGCTCGCGTCCATCCAGGCCTTGGAGAACGCCTTGTTCTTGTTCCACTCCTCCCAGAAGTACTTGCCGTAGTTGGGATCGTCGATGCTCTCGGTCTCGAACCCGAACAGCATGCGGAAGCCGCCGTTCGCGCCGTGCCAGGTCTTCACCGGCGTCATGCCGTCGTGCACCCGCAGCGAAAGACAGGTGGAGAAGAACAAGTAGCGGGCGTTGTTGTCGCCGAGGCGCATCGCGTCGGAGTAGATCCAGTCGGCGCCGTTCCACGCCGCGCCCATCGGCGCGCGGTAGACGCCGGTGTTCTTGTCCATGTCCCCGTGCCCGGAATGGTAGGAGACACAGGACGCGTCGAAGCCGAACTGGTCCTGGTAGTTGTCGTAGTTCTTGTCCCACACCCACGGCGTGACGTTCTGGTCCTTGAACCAGAAGTTCGGCGTGGTGAACTGGGCGACGTAATCGTGGAAGCCCTGCGCGTCCTCATGGGTGTAGCGCAGGCCGCTCGTGCCGGCGAAGGTCTCGATCGAGCAGAAGCCGTACATGCCGGCCGCGGCAGCCGCCGTGGCGCGCAACGGATTCGCGGCCTCCAGCGAGTCCAGTAGTGCCATGGTTTTCTCCTATGTCTTGGAAAGCAGGTCCCAGTCGACCGAGACCACGTTGCCCTTGCGGGCGGTGTCCCATGGCAGCCATGGGCCGGTCACCGTGGTGCCGTCGGTCATCTCCCTGGTGAAACGCAGCCCGACGCTGTTGGCCCGCAGGTAGTCGGTGACCGGCAGCGTCAGCCGCAGCCGGACCTCGCGGGTGTCCGGGAAGTCACCGCCGACCTCGACCGGGTCGGCCGCGTGCACCCGCGCGCCGACGTGCAGCCGCTTGATGCCACGTGCCGCGTGATCGATCAGGTCGACCACCACGAGGTCGGTCTGCACGTCACGGACGAACACGCGCAGCTCTTCGACCGCCAGCGGGCCACCGGCGGGTACGCACCGCGGCCAGACCTTGGCGACCCCGGCGGGCACCGTGACCTGCAGCGCCGCCCCTGGCGCGATGCTCTGTCCCGACGCGACAGTGCCGCGCACACCGGCCCCGGTGAAGGTCAGCAGTTCCGGCACGGTCACCGCGCGCTCGATCCGGTTGGTGAGCGTCGCGGTCGTGCCGGTGACGGTCGACGGCACCGGCCCGGTGGCGGGCGGCCCGGCCACGTACGAGTCGAGCAGCAGCTGCGAAGCCACGGCCATGCCGTCCGGCAATGTGAACGTGGCCGTGCCCGAGTAGCCGTTCTTGCCGATCATTTCGAGTATCAGCAAGGTGTTCTCGGCGCCGCTGGCCAGTTCGACCCGCAGGTTGTCCCACGCCTGCGGCTGGACCTCCGGCCGCTCCGGACGCCCGGTGTCGGCCCAGCGGTAGCCGACGGCCGCGTTGACCGTGGCGTCCGTCGGGAACACCAGGCGTGGCGGAACCCCTGGCACGGCATAGGAAATCAGCCGATATTCGAGGTCACGCCGCACATCGGAGGCGAGGTCCGGCTGCAGCGAGGCGGTGAGGTGATACCGGCTGTCCTCCGGCTTGGTGCCGAGCACCGCGTAGACGACCACGTCCGGCCGGAACGCCCTGCCGTTCGGATCGTCGGCGGGAAACCGGGTGATCCGGTACCGGGCGGGCACCACGAGGAACTGGCTCGGCTGCTGCAGCGAGCGGAAGACCTTGCAGTGCGTGCCGAAGTCGGCGGCGAGATCGGTCAGCTCGGCGTACTGCTGCAGGTTCACCTCGCCGAGGCGCAGCGCGTCCTGGCAGCCGATGATCCGCTCGCCGTCGGCGAACTGCTGCCGGTAGCGGCCTTTGTAGGTGCTGCACGGGAAAAGCGTGGTGCTGCTCTGCCTGACCTCTTCGGTGGTCACATTCCACCGCTGGCTGGGATCGACCCAGATCGGCGGCGGGTCACCGCCGTCCTGCATCGCGATGCTCGGCCCATGACCGTCCACCGCTTCGACGGCCCGGCTCGTCGACGCTGCCCGGAACCCAGCCTCGCCCTTGTAGGCCGAACTGTACGAATACGAGACGACGAACTCCGCGGGCCTGCTTTGGAAGCCTGGTGAGGAAAGCGCGCCGTACGCCAGCCGGACCCAGTCGTCGAGCAGGTCGACCTCCGCGGTCCAGATGTCGCCCACCGCGCTGATCCTGGCGCCGAACGGCTGGGTGCTGGTCTGCCCGGTGGACGCGTCCTTGTACGGGATGTACAGCGTCATCGACGGCGAGCCGCTCAACAGCGACCGCATGTTGGCGAGCGGGGCGCCACACGCGGCCGCCGCCTCTTCGGCGGTGGACTGGCTCAGCCGGAAGGTGACCTTGCCGGTCAGCCCGCCACCGGCGCGCTGCGCGAAGGCGAACAGGAACCCGGCGCCGTCACGCGGGCTGTCCGCGGAGGTCGGCAGCAGCCGGAATTGTGGCTGGTACCAACGGACATTCGACCGTGCCGCGTCACGCGGGTAAAGCCCGTCCCACGCCAGCGGCAGCTGGGGAGCCGGCGGTGGCGGCGGTGGGCCGACCGGGCGCCGCGTCGCGCGCGCCGCCGGTTCCGGCTCGTCCTCACCGAGCACCACGTACCGGACGTAGCGGTCCTCGCCGAGCCCGGTGAGCAATCCGCCGAGCACGTCGGAAAGCGGGGTGCGCCAGGCGAGTTCCGCGCTGCCCGGCACGGTCGTGGTGACCGTGACGTCCATCGGGAACCCGGCGCTCGGTGCCGCCTTGAGCGAGTAGCGGTTCGCCGGATCGGTGGCGGGCAGCTCCGGGGTCTCGCGTTTGACCAGGAAGGACATGGCACGCAGCCAGGCGGCGGCGACCGCGTCCTTCGCGTCCTCCGGCACCCCGCCCGGGAGATCGGTGCCGTCGATCGACACCAGCACGGTGCCGTCGCCGAGCAGGTAGGTGAGCACGGCGTACACCTGGGCGTGGCGCAGCTTGCCGTCGGTGTCGGCCATGTTCGCCAGCCGCCGGTGGACGTCGAGCCACTTGCCGCGCAGGCGGACCGAACGCTTGGCGCCCGCCGTGCCGTATGTGCCGCGCACGGCGATGGCGAGCGGGCCCGGTTTGCCGTCCAGCGCGTCGAGGATCGCCAAAGTCCTTGGCGCGTCGAGGATCGTGCTCAGTGCGAGCACCGGGTCGGCACCGGCGCCGGACACCTTCGCGAGCTCGGTGTCCCCGTCGGCGAGCACGGCGTCGACCGTGCGGAAGGAGGTGGCCGCGTCAGCCACCGACAGCTCGAACCCGCACTGGCCGTGCTCGACCAGGTGCCGGACGGAGGTCTCGTCCGGCCGGGGCCGCCGGGACAGCGCCACGGTCAGGCCGAAGACCGGCCTGCCGTCGCCGTCCCGGCGAACCCGGGGTGCACTGCCGATGGCGGTGGCGCTCACGCCCCCGCCGGGGAGTAGGACTCGAACACCGACTCCTCGGCCTCGTCGGCCACGGGAGCGTCGGCCGCCGGCGAAGGTGCGGCCGTAGGAGAGTGCCAGCCGTTGCCGTCGGGCTCGGCGCCGTTGGCCTCGCTGACCGGCAGCTCCGGGTTGGCCGGGAACGCGGGCCGGTCCGAGGCGGGCTTGAGCGCGGGCATCTCGCTGCGCGCGACCAGGCTCTTCGTGGTGACCCCTTCGTCCTCGGGCGTCGGCACGGTCACCATCAGCGGGCCGCTGGCCGCGGAGTCCTGCCACGGGCCGGTCCACTCCATGCCCTTGGTGAAGATGCTGCCCTTGACGATCACCTTGACCTGGTACTTGAACCGCGGCATGAAGTCGGGCTGCCCGGTGAAGAGCATCCACACGCGGGGTTCGTACTGGTCGCCGTACGCCCAGCTGAACTTGACCGGCGCGCGCTCGGTGCCGTCCGCCTTCTTGCCCAGCGCCTGGAAGGTGACCTCGACGAACTGCTTCGGGGTCTCCAGGTCGACGTTGAGCCCGATCGGCCCGACGGCGAGCCCGCCCACCTCGTCGACGCGGACCTCGAGGTTGATCTCGTTGGTCAGCGTGCCCAGCTCACCGGGGTCGAGGTCGACGACGTTCTTCTCGATGTCGACGCGGACGTACGGGTTCTCCAGCGGGCTCGGCGGCTCGGTGAAGTGGACCTTGCGCTTGACGAAGGTCTTGTCAGGGGTCCAGCCCGCCGGCGCGTTCGTCACGTCCGCGGCGCTCTTCATCTCGACCGCGGTCGACCAGTTGGCCTTGGCCGGGTCGTCGGTGCGCTGGAACAGGTGCCCGTCCCACTGCACGACACCCGCGGTGTTCGGGTACCCGATCTGCGCCGACAGCATCGCGCACGGCTGGCCGACCCACTTGCGGGCGGCGTCTGGCCAGTTCACGATCGGCACGACGGTGCGCGAGACCTTCCGCTCCCAGTCGGACAGGTACAGCGTGGTGAAGTACTTCTTCTCGTTGGCAGGGTCCGCCTTGATCTCGTCGTAGAGACCCTGCAGCTGGCCGCTGATCGGGAAGTCCTGGAAGTAGGCGATTTCGCGCTTTTCGTGGTACTCCAGGTGCAGGTGCGTCTTGTCGCGGCGCAGCTTGAACGCGGCGCCGCCACCGAGGCCGAGGAAGCCGCCGCTGGCCTTGGCGGGCTCTTCGTTGAAGGCGGGCGGGTCGAAGATGACCTTCTGCGCCTGCTCCATGAACTTCTGGAACACCAGGTCGCCGCGCTTCTCGATCTGCTCGGTCAGTTTCGCGGCGTCCGGCAGCGTCGTGTCGACGAAGCAGTTGACGGTGATCGTGCCGTCCTGGCGCATGTTGTTGAAGGCGGCCTTGATGTCGGCCGACCAGAACCAGCCGCCACCGTGCGCGGCCGCGGAGAAGTGATCCTGGATGCGGTCCCAGTCACCCACGATGTCGAGGGTGATCACCGGGCTGACCACGCGCAGCTTCAGGTTCTGCCACACGCTGAAGGCACCGGTGCCACCGTGGAACGAGGTCCACACCAGCGCGGCCGGCAGGCTGCCCATCAGGCCGGAGTAGGCGTTGTGCGCCTCCGGCGTGACCGAGCCGGCCCCCTGCCCCTGCATGTGGACGTACCACGGGTCGAGGTTGCTGGCCCGCAGTTCACCGTCACGCGGCACGGAACGCGGCGACTTGCGCGAGACGACACCGGACGCGGACTGGATGGCGGGCGGCAGTCCGCGGGTCGCGGCGGGGGCGCCGGGAGGAGGAGTGACGACCGGGACCGAGCCGTCCGGGTTCGGCGAAAGGTTGGTCACGGTGGTGGTGTTGCTGACCACCGGCACCGGCCGGAACACCGGCTGGACCTGGTTCCGCCAGCCCCACCAGCGGTTGGAGTTGCCGCGGTACATGTCGATGATCTGCTGCTGCGCCTCCTTCATCAGGTTCCCGGGAGGCGCCGACGTGGTCGAGAACCCGAGCAGACCACCCGTGACCTCTTCCTTGCCCGGCACACCGACATGCGTGCTGTCGCCCCGCACCCCGACGAAGTGGATCATCGAGAAGATGTAGTCGCCCGTGTCCCCGTTACGCCTGGCGAGGCGGACCTCGTTCGGCAGGTAGTAGTAGACCGGCGCCTTCCCCTCGGCCTGCAGCTCGTAGTTGTGCGCGTCAGGCAGGAAGTTGATGGTGTAGCCGCTCTTCGTGATCGGTGAGATGCCAGCGGCATACAGCGGACCTACCGGATCAGCCATTGAAATTCCCCTGTACTGATGATGTGAAACCCCCAGGCGGAACAGCCCATTGCTGCGCCCGTCACCGAGAATGCTCGGTACGGAGACGGGGCTGAACAGTCCAAAGTGCACAGCCGGGTGCAACCGTTACGACCGTCCCATCGGGCAACACAAAGGACAGTCCACACTGGCGGAGTCGCGCGGCTTAGTCCCTTGTGGACCTTTGACACTCGCGGGGAGGCCGTGATTTGGGTCTGTTTGGGGTGGATCCAGGGCGGTCCCGCATGAACATTTCCGCTGCTTGGGTCGGGTGTCGTGGTGGGTCGCCGCGGAAATATCCATACGGACCGAGGGCACGTTGTCCACAATCCTTTGTGGCTCACCGAAAACCCCACCCGAGACTTGACGTCCGCCTTGGTGATGGGTCGGCCTGCCCCGAAGTCCGCGTGCCGAAAAACGAGAAACCCGAAATGTCTAGTGTCATATGACTCTGGGCGCAGGTAAGATGGAGTCATGGTCAGTACCGAAAGTCCCGATGTCGCAGCACCGCCCGAGTGGTGGCGCTGCGAGAAGGACGCGCTGCTCATGAACTACCTCGCCCGCGAACGAGAAAAACGCCGCCTCGACGCCGAGCAAGGCCAGATCCTCGCCGAGATCGAATCCCGCGGCGTGAAAGACGTGACCGGATACGCGGTGCTATCACAGGCGTTGGTCGATTGGGTCCAGATCAAACCCGCCGAAGCCAAAGCCCGTGTCGATCGCGCTCGGGCGCTGAACCCGCGTCAGGACGGCGGCATGAGGATTCCCGCGCTGGCACCCTATGCCGCAGCCGCCGCGCTGGACGGTGACTTGGGTGCAGCGCAACTGGACCCGATCATCGCCGGACTCGCCGCCCTGCCCGCCTGGGTATCAGCCGAGGAACGGGAAACCGGGGAGCAGATCCTCGTCGATCTCGCCCGTACTGCCGGGCCACGCCAGATCACCCAGGCCGCCATGAACCTGCGGGACCGGCTCGACCCCGACGGACGCGAACCCAAAGACCCCGACCCCACCGCCCCGCGGCATGAACTCGGGTTCGTGACCCACCGCGACGGGACCCACGGCGTGAAGATCAAAACCGACGCCGAAACCATCGCCCGCCTGAAAGCCACCCTTGACCCACTCGCGAAACCGCGCCCCGCCACCGAAGAGGAAGGCCGCGACACCCGATCGCAGTGGGAACGCCTCGGTGACGCGTTCGCCGAATTCGTCGCCCTCGGCATGACCAACCCCAAGATCCCCACCCAAGCCGGGGACAGCGTCCACGTCGTGGTGACCATCGGGCTCGAGGAACTCAAGACCGGGATCGGGCGCGCTTGCCTGGATCTGGTCGGGGACATCAGCGCGACCGAGGCCCGGATCTTGGCGTGTGACTGCAAAATCATCCCCGTCACCTTGAACGCTAAAGGTGCACCGCTGGATGTCGGCCGCACCCAACGCCTCGCCACCCCAGCACAACGCCTCGCACTCGCCATCCGCGACGGCGGCTGCGCCTTCCCCGGATGCGACGCCCCACCCCAACGCTGCACCGCACACCACATCATTTTCTGGGCACACCACGGAGAAACCCAGATCGACAACCTCGTGCTGCTCTGCGGCAGACACCACCGCCTCATCCACAGCAGCGACTGGGAAGTCCGCATCGCCACCGACGGCTACCCCGAATTCATCCCACCAGCCTTCATCGACCCCGCACGCACGCCCCGCCGCAACACCCTCCACACCAGCCGAACCTGACACCGCCACCACGCGACCGCCACCGAGGCAGCCCGACCCACCACCCCAGGCAGGACCAGAACCCCGGTCCGGGCCCTGGCGAGCCACAACACGGTCGCGACAACGTGCCCCCGGTCCGTATGGACATTTCCGCAGCGACCCACCACCCAACCCGCCCCAAGCAGCGAAAACTGTCCCGCCCCGGGTTTGATGGAGACATCGAATACCCGGAGGATTCACGGTCATGGCGGCACCACGGAAGTACCCTGATGAGTTGCGTGAGCGGGCCACGCGTCTGGCGGTGGAGGCCAGGCGGGATCCGGTATCAGCGGCCGGGGCGATCAAGCGGATCGCCGACCAGTTGGGTGTGCATCCTGAAACGTTGCGGATGTGGGTGAAGCAGGCTGGAGCGTGAGGTGTGTGAGCTGCGGCGGGCGAACCAGATCCTGAAATCAGCGGCGTCTTTCTTCGCGGCGGAGCTGGACCGTCCCTCGCGATGAAGGTCGATTTCGTTGACTCCCAACGAAAGGAGCACGGTGTCCAGCCGGTCCTGCAGGTGCTTGAGGGCACGCCTGCCCAGATCACACCGTCGACCTACTGTGCGGCCAAGACCCGTCCTGAATCCGCTCGCGCGGTATCCGATCGGGTACTGACCGAGAAGATCAAGCGGGTGCATGAGGCGAACTACAGCGTCTGCGGGGCCCGCAAGGTCTGGGCTGAGCTGAACCGCCGCGGTGTCGAGGTGGCGCGGTGCACGGTCGAGCGGCTCATGCGCGAGGCCGGGTTACGCGGCCTGCTGCGCGACAAGTCTCCTCGCACGATCCGGCCGGCGCCGGAGACCGGCAGGCCGATTGACCTGGTGGAACGTGACTTCACGGCGACGCGGGTGAACGAGTTGTGGGTCGCGGACATCACCTACGTGCGCACCACCGCGGGCTGGGTCTACGCCGCGTTCGTGCTGGACGTGTTCTCCCGCCTGATCGTCGGCTGGCAGGCCGCCACCAACCTCTACACCGATCTCGCCCTGGACGCGCTGCAGGTGGCGATCTGGCGCCGCCAGGCCTGCCGCGCCGACCTGACCGGGTTGGTCCACCACAGCGACCGCGGAGTGCAATATCGAGCGATCCGTTACACCCAACGCCTTTCCGAGGCCGACGCTGTCGCCTCGGTAGGGTCCCGCGGCGACAGCTATGACAACGCGATGGCCGAAGCGTTCAACTCGCTCTACAAGGCCGAACTCGTCCGCAACCGCGGCCCCTGGCGCGGTCTCGACGACCTGGAAATCGCGACCGTCGAGTACATCGACTGGTACAACAACCGGCGCCTGCACGGCGAACTCGGACACCTCCCACCCGCCGAGCACGAGGCACTACACGCGATGCCCCACCCGATCACCGCAACCCTGGAAACCAACTAATCCAGTCTCCACGAAACCCCGGGGCTTGACAGAAATGTTCATACGGGACCGCCCTGGATCCAACCCAGGCAGACCCAAACCCAGAGCAGCTTCCTATATCTCAGCCGGAGAAAGCTCGCCACAGACCCCAATGCGTCGTTCGGCACCTTGGAGGCATCCATCGACGCGAAGGTCAACGGTGGCGCACGGTCGCGAGGCCTCCCCCGCCGAAGCCCGCCCCTCAGGCCCGAACCCCGGCCTTGGGACGCCCCCTTACCCCGCAGGCGCGCAGATCTGCCGCGCCGGAACGAAAGCGGGCAGCGCCGCCCGTTCGTCCGGCGTGAAGTCCCGGTACCCGATGACGCCGCACAGCTCGCGTACCCACCGAGCCGGATCGAGCGAAAGCGTGCCGCCGATGCCCTTCTCGTCTGTGTAGAGCAGGGTCTTGCCGTTCGAGGAGAGGTCGATGAAGTTGTACGGATTCTCCCGCTTGCTGCCGTTGGGGTGCCCGAACTCGTAGGTGTCGACAGGGGCGGGCTCCCCGATCCGGTAGATGCGGATGGAGTTGTTGGCCGCGATCACGTACTGGCCTTCGCCGTCGACGAACCGGGCGACCCACGGCGCGGACGTGATACCGGTCAGGCTGTGAAACGGACCTAGCTCCCGGCGTGGCGGATCGCGACGCCAGAGTTCGACGACGGACGCTTGGCGCAGCAGCCCGAGGTAGCGACCGCTGGAGTCGAACTGGATACCGATGATGTCGGGAGTGGTCTCGATCGTCGTCTCCGTGCGCCCGGTGGTCAGGTCGACGATCCGGACGACCGGGTCGCCGTAAACGATCACCGAGGCCTGGTTCGCCGTCCGATACGGGCCGACCGCGACGCCTTCGCCGCCGGGTGGGAGCACGGCGCGGGCGTCCCAGCTCGCGATCCGGTTCCCGGTTCGCGAGTCCCACGATTGCACCTGGGTGTCGGAGACGGTCAGCAGATTCCCGGCGTCGCCGAAGTTGTAGCTGAAGTTGTTGTCCGGTTCCTTGCGCCCGGTGAGGAGGTAGTCGCCGACCGTCGTCTCCCGCGGGCTGCTCGGGGGCGCGGTGGTGACCCGTGCGATCGCGCGCAGGCTCTCGGTTTCACGGATCACCACCACGTTCGAGGCCTCACGATTGGCGAACAGCGTGCCGTCCCTGCTGAACCGGATGATGTTGTTGGCGGGGTCCCAACGGGGCTGCGGGGCGGGCGCCTCGGCGAGTAGCCGGTCATCCTTGTTGGGGGCGGGCCGCAGCTGAAGCGAGCCGTCTTTCAGCAGGCTGATCGTCTTGGTTCCGTCGCGGGTGAGCACTTGCGTGACGACGGGCAGCGTCCGCAGGCCGAGTGGCAGCTCGGTGTAGGTGATCTGCGCGGTCGCCCGTGAGGCGAGTAGCAGCTTGTCCCCTGACGAGATCAGGTCGGTGACCGGCGAGGTGTCGGCGGAAAGCTGGGTACCGGAAGAGAGTTTGGTGCCCAGCACCAAATCCACGAGGCTCCCGCTTTCTTCCTTCAGCAGAATCCGTCGGCCGGTCACGTCCACACCGACGAGTCCGTAGGTGAACGACTTGACCGGATAGGGGCTCCCCAGCGCGGCGCCGTCAGAGATCCGCACGAGCTGGTAGACGGACTGCTCATCACCCTGACGGCGGCCGACCGCGACGGCCGTGCGGTCGCCGGTCACCAGGAATTCCTGTCCCTTCAACGGTTCCAGTACGGTTCGCGACTGACCTGTGGCCAGATCGACCGCGACGAGACCGTAGCTCCCGATCGAGGGAACGGTTTTCACCAGCAGCGTCCGGTTGTCCGCGCCGATCCAGATCCCATTCACGGCACCGGCGGGTGCGGTGAGTTCGGTCTTGGCCCCAGTGTCCAGCTTCCACCAGATGAGGCGTTCGCCCGTGGTGACCGCGAGCAGGCTGCCATCCGGCGAGATCGTCGCGGCGTCCTGCGGTCCGTTGTAGTACACCTTGAATCCGGTGACCTTCGGTAACCGGTGCACAGGCCCGGCGTGCCCGTCGGCGCCCACCTCGAACCAGCCGGGCGCACCCCTGTCGTCGACGAAACCGGCGCGCTTCCCGTCCGGGGTGACCATCGTGTAGGTCACGTGCCCGGCTGCCACCGGCTCGGCGCGCACCGTCCCGGTGGCGGCGTGGGTGAACAGCATCGGGCGTCCCAGGTCGGTGCTGGCGAACACCACTTCGCCGTCCCGGCTCGTGTGCGACACCGCGAGCTTGCCCGACAGTCCGGAAAGGACACGAGTGGCACCCGAATGCTTGATGTACTCCCGCAACAGCTGATTGCGGGCCTCCTGTGTCGGCTCCGTTTGATAAGCCGCGAGAGCGGTCATCACCGACAACGCCGGGTCGGCTGTCGCGGTGTCCTGCGACGCCTGCGCCAGCGCCCGTGAGTCTGCGAGCACCTGGGCCTGGTCGCGTTGTTGTTGCGTGTAAACATAAAGCGCGCTGAAGACCATGGCCACCACGAGCACGAGCACCAGCCCGGAGCGCAGCGCCCGCCGCCTGCGGGCCTGGGTGCGCTGGTGCGCGTACGCGCGGTCGAGGTAGTCGCGCTCGGCCTCGTTCAGTTCACCGGCGTGCGCGGGCAGCCATTGCCGCGCGACCGCCAGCCGGGTTCCCCGGTACAGCAAGGAGACATCGCGGCCGGCGCGCCGCCACGACGCGGTGTCGTCCGCGATCTGCTGGTGCGCGCGCAGCCAGTCGCGGTCGGCGCCGATCCACTCCCGCAGGCGGGGCCAGCTGGTCAGCAACGCCTCATGGGTGACTTCGACGGTGTCCTCGCGCTGGGTGAGCAGCCGCGCCTGGGTGAACACGGCCAAGACCGCCGACGTCATGGCCGGATCAGCGCTCGCCGCCAGCAGCCCGGCACGTGAGACGCTGCGGCGGACATCCTCGGCTCCTTCGCCGATCCTGATCAGCCTGAGGAACAGCGCACGCGCGACCCGGCGGCCGGTGTCGTCCAGGCCGTCGTACACCCGGTCGGCCGTGGTGGCGATCGCGTGCTGGATGCCGCCCGCGTCCTGGTAGCCGCGCACGGTGAGGGTCGCGCCGTTGCGCTGCTGCCAGCAGACCCGCAAAGCGTGCGCCAGCAACGGCAACCGGCCCGCCTCGTAGCCCGCCTCCCGGTCCGCGCCGGCGTTCGTCGTGGCGCCGAGATCACGCAGCAGCAGCTCGACCAGACCCGGTTCGACCTCCAGTCCGACCGCCTCGGCCGGGTAGAGGATCGCCTCGCGCAGCTCAGGATCGGACATCGGCCCGACCACCAGCGGCGCGTCCTGCAGCGCGGCCCGCAACCGCGGCCGGTCCGCGCAGGCCGGGTAGAAGTCGGCGCGCACGCCCACCACGACCAGCCCGAGCGAAGCGTCGGCCAGGTGGACGAGCAGGTCGATGAACACGCGCCGCTGCCGGTCGTCGGCGCACAGCGTGAACAGTTCCTCGAACTGGTCGACCACCACCACGACCCTGGCGTCCGGGTCACCGCTGGGTCCGCGCAACGCCCGTGTCAGCATCGGCACGCACCGGCGCGGGTCGGTGGCGAGTTCCTCGACGGTCGCGACCACGTCGCCGCCGGTCAGCGCGGCGAGATTGGCGGCCAGCACCCACAACGGGTCGGTGGTCGGCGTCAGCACCAGCTTCGGCCACCGGTCCGAGCCTGGCAACACGGCGCGGTCGAGTGCGGGCAGCAGCCCGGCCCTCAGCAGCGAAGACTTCCCCGCTCCCGACGGCGCCAGCACCACCTGGACACCGCCGCTCAGCAGCCTCCGGTCGAGACGGTCGATCAGTTCCGAGACGAGCCCGTCCCGTCCGAAAAACCACTCGGCCTGCTCCGGACCGAACGCCGCCAGCCCCGGATAAGGACACTCCCGCACGGGGTTCCCCGCGACCGTGCGGCGCCGCATCCGGACGCCGTCGCGGTAGTAGATGTGCTGATCCCGGCCTGCCAGCTGGATACGGCTGTCACCGGAAGCGTGTGCCTCCAGGTGGATCCGGGGTAACGGAGTCGTGGGCGGGTCGCTGGGATCCATCGCTTCACCGCTCGGTGATGTGCTGGTCCCGCGCGGCCTGATAGACCCGGCCGTTGTCCGAGCTGGTCGCGGTCATCGTGATCGCCGGGCCCCGCGCCGCTTCTTCCTCCGGCACAGCCTCGGCCGCCGCCGGGTAGGGATGATCGGGCAGGGAGATCCACGCGACGGTGCTGGTCTCCTTGACCGCGACCCGCACCGGCCGGAACGTCGCCGCGTCGAGCACCGGGCTGTTGCGGACGACCTCGTCGAAGAACCATCCCGAGGCGATCAGCGACAGCACACCGGGCGAGGAGGCCAGCGCCTTCTTCAACGCGGGCGCGTCCAGCAGCCGGATCTGCTCCTCGGGCGGATGTGTCGCGTTGTGCTCACGCAATTCCGCGACCACCGCGAGCGGCAACGTCTCGGCGAACGGCCCTTTCGGCGTCTCCGCTGGCGCGAGCACGACCAAGCCGTCACCACGGTCCTCGCGGTGGCAGTCTCCCCACGACAGGCCCGCCACCCGGAACGCCCGCTTGACCGCGCGGTACATCCCGTCGCGGACGGCCACCTGGTGCGGCGTGGTCCTGCGGCGATCCCCGAATCCCCGCACGTCGACGGCGAGAATGGTCCGGTGCACGGCGAGTGGCGTTCTGATCTCGGACACTCCGCGATGCTGGCAGCGATGCGACATGGAGTATGCGTCATCTGACGCATTGCGCGGATCAGGCCCGAATGAACAGTGCGACCTTCTTCGGTGGCGGCGGGGTGATCCACGCACCCGCGTCGTCGCCGAGCCGCACGCCCGCCGGGTCCACGGTCAGCTCGGCTCCCGCGAAGTCGTCGGGAAGCTCGAAGAGCACCACGTGCGCCGCGCCCGTCCTGGCCGGAACCTTGACTCCGCCGGGCAGTTCGAGCGAGAACGTCTCCGGCTGGCTGACCGTGCCAGGCCTCCCAGGCCCGTCGACGGTCACGCGAAGATCCGTGCACTCCAGGAAGATCCGGTGGTCGGCCGCCCAGCCGGTCGCGGCCGTCCAGGGTTGCAGGTAGCAGCTCCGTTTTCCGAAGTCGATGCCGACTTCCACATCTCCGGAGGCGACCGTGCCTTTGCCGGCAGTGCGCGCGTCGCCCATTTCGACGACGCGCGGGCGGTAGAACCCCGCCGGGTTCTCGGGACCGCGGATTCCGGTGCGCAGGTTGTAGGTCAGCGACCGGCCCGCGTCGAGCACCTCCAGCAGCGCCGACTGTCCTTTTCGGACACTCACGAGCACCGAGTCGCCGCTGTTCGCCTGGCGTGGCAGCAGTCTGCGCAGCTCACCGACGCGGACCGCGGGCATGGCCGTCATCGACGGCCCCGGCACGGGGACCGGCTCGAACGCCGGTTCCCTGGTGCCGTAGGCGATGAGGAATTCGTAGCCGTCGGCCGCGTGCTTGCCGCCGAGTTCCGGCGGCAGGTCGGAGCGGACCTCGATCGCGCTGAACCCCAGGCTGAAATGCGGGCCGACCAACGCGCCGCTCACCGCGTCCAGCCGGGTCGCGGTCGCGGGCGGCTGCAGTGGCCTGGCGCTGAGTTCGAGGTAATCGGGCGCGGCGGCCAGCCCGGCAGCGCACGTTCTCATTCAGCTGTCCCCCTAGACAAGGAAAGGGGGACAGCTTAAACCTAAGAATCGAAGTCGACCGTCAGGGTGTCCGAAACGGGCAGAGATTGACATGTGAGGACGAAGCCCGCTTCGACTTCGGCCTTTTCCAACGCGAAATTGCGTCGCATGTCCACTTTTCCGGCGGTCACCTTCGCGCGGCACGTGCCGCATACCCCGCCTTTGCACGCGAACGGCAGATCGGGGCGGAACCGCTGCGCCCCGTCCAGCACCGAAGTGTCACGAGACAATGTCATCGTGGTCGCCCGGCCGTCGAGCACGAGCGTCACTTCACTGGACGCGCCGGTGACCGTGGGATCCGCGTGATGGACGGGCTCCGGCGGCAGATCGTCCACATAGAACAGCTCCTGGTGCACCCGTTCCTCGGGCACGCCCAGCTCCGTGAGCAGGCCTTGCGCACCGGTCACCATTTCGAACGGGCCGCACAGCCACCAGTGCGCGACCTCTTCGACC
Organism: Amycolatopsis sp. NPDC059657; assembly: GCF_042734395.1. NCBI lineage: Bacteria > Bacillati > Actinomycetota > Actinomycetes > Pseudonocardiales > Pseudonocardiaceae > Amycolatopsis > Amycolatopsis sp. NPDC059657. Next base: position 42,461 of record NZ_JBHWEB010000010.1, read on the forward strand.
GGCACCAAAACGTCGAACAATTTTCGTAATTTATCGACATCGAGCCTGCCGGTGAACAATTCCGCCTCACGTGGTTCGCGCGAAAGCACATGCACGAGTTCCAGCCTTGACGGATAGCGATCCTTCAGGTCCGCGAGTTCGTCGGCGAACATGACCGTGTCGGTCCGGCGGTTGCCGTACAGCACGGTGACGGTGATGTCCGGGTTCGCGAGCAGCGAGGACGCGATCGACAGCACGGGCGTGATACCCGAGCCCGCCGCGATCAGCACGTGGTGCGCGGCCGTGGCCAGGTCGGGGGTGAACTTGCCCGTCGGCGCGGCCACCTCGATCTCGTCGCCCGGCTTGACCTCGTTGACCAGCCACGACGAGAACAACCCGCCCGGCACCTCGCGCACGCCGACACGGGGTCGCGCGCCCGCGGGCGCGCAGATCGAGTACGACCGCCGTTCGTCACGGCCGTCGACGACCCGCCGCAGCGTCAGCGACTGCCCCGGCAGGAAGCGGTACTCGGCGTCGAAGTCCGGCGGCACGTCGAAGGTCACGGCGACGGCGTCGTCGCACAGCCGCTCGACGCCTGCCACGGTGAGAGTGCGGAACGCGGCCACTCAGATCTCCTTGACGTGTTCGAAAGGCTCGAGGCAACTACGGCAGCGGCGCAAGGCCTTGCACGCGGTCGCGCTGAACCGGGAAAGCTCTTCGGTGTCCGCGGAGTCGCACCGCGGGCACCGGACTCGGGACACCGGCGCGCTCAGCATGAGCGGGATCGGCCCGGATCGCCGCGGCGCCTGCCCCGGCGGCGCGATACCCGCCTCGGCGAGCTTGCGCTTGCCGTTCTCGCTGATCCAGTCGGTCGACCACGCCGGCTGCAGCACGGTACGCACCTCGACCTGGGCGAAACCGGCGCCGAGCAGCGCGTGCTCCAGGTCGTCGCGCATGGTGTCCATGGCAGGGCAGCCGGTGTACGTCGGCGTGATCGACACGACCACGCGGCCGTCGGTCTCGTCGACCTCGCGCAGCACGCCGAGATCCGCCAGCGTGAGCATCGGCAGCTCGGGGTCGGTGACCGTGGCCGCGACGGCCGCCGCGCTCACCACGTCGCGTCCGGATGCGCTCGCGCCACGCTTTGCATCTCCGCCAGCAGGAAGCCCAGCTGCTCCGTGTGCACCCCGTCGCGTCCGGTCTTGCCGGACACGCCTGCCAACGCACCCACTTCGGGCTTCGTCAGCGTCGAAGCCGCGAGAACCTGCGCGAGCACGTCGTCGAACTCCTCGCGCAGCGACGCGGCGTCGACCAGTTCGGTCGGGTGCGTCAGGAAAAGCTCCCCGACATACGGCCAGACCGCGTCAAGTCCCTCCTGCATCCGCTCGTGCGAGAGTTCGGTGCCATCGCCGAGCCGGACCATCCACTGCGCGGCGTAGTCGCGGTGGTAGGCAAGCTCTTTGACGCCCTTGGCCGCGATCGCCGCGAGGACAGGGTCGGCCGAGGACACCAGCCGCTGGAGCAACGCGAGCCGCCAGGTCGAGAACACGAACAGCCGCGCGATCAGATGCCCGAAGTGCCCGCCGCCGAGTTCGGCGAGCCGGACGTTGCGGAACTCCCGGTCCGACCGGAAGAACGCCAGCTCGTCCTCGCCGCGCCCGGTGCCGTCGGCCTTGCCGACCCTGGCGAGCAGCAGCCGCGCCTGGCCGAGCAGGTCGAGGCCGATGTTCGCGATGGCGACCTCGTCCTCGAGCTCGGGCGCGTTGGTGCACCACTCCTGCAGCCGGTGCGAGAAGACCAGCGCGTCGTCACCGAGCATCAGGCAGTACGCGGCGAGCGCCTGACCGTCCACACCGGACGGCACCGAGGTGTCGACCCCGGACAGCGGGTCGTCGAAGCCGGTGCCGAACGCCCATCGCGCGTCGTTCTCCTCGGTGATCGCTTCGTAAGCGTTGTCGAAACTCATATGTGCGGCACATTCTCGGGAATGTCGTAGAAGGTCGGGTGCCGGTACACCTTGTCGCCGCTGGGCGCGAAGAACGGGTCCTTCTCGTCAGGGCTCGACGCGGTGATGTCCTCGGCCTTGACGACCCAGATGGACACCCCCTCGTTGCGGCGGGTGTACAGGTCGCGCGCGTGATGCAGCGCCATCTCGTCGTCCGCCGCGTGCAGCGAGCCGACGTGGACATGGTTCAGCCCGCGCTTGCCACGGACGAAGACCTCATAGAGCGGCCAATCATGCTTCACGCTGCTGCCTCGGCTTTCTTCTTCTCCGCGTGGGCGACGGCGGCTTCGCGCACCCACGCGCCCTCGTCCTGCGCGCGGCGCCGGTGCGCGATGCGCTGGGCGTTGCACGGGCCGTTGCCCTTGAGGATGTTCTTGAACTCGTCCCAGTCGACGGCCCCGAAGTCGTGGTGCCCGCGCTCGGCGTTCCACTTCAGGTCCGGGTCCGGCAGGGTGACGCCGAGCGCCGCGGCCTGCGGCACCGACATGTCGACGAACCGCTGGCGCAGCTCGTCGTTGGTGTGCCGCTTGACCTTCCACGCCATCGACTGCGCGGTGTTCGGCGAGTCGGCGTCCGGCGGGCCGAACATCATCAGCGACGGCCACCACCAGCGGTCGACGGCCTCCTGCACCATCTCGCGCTGGCCTTCGGTGCCCCGCATCATCGTCATCAGCAGCTCGAAACCCTGCCGCTGATGGAACGACTCCTCCTTGCAGATCCGGATCATCGCCCGCGCGTACGGCCCGTACGAGCTGCGGCACAGCGGGACCTGGTTGCAGATCGCGGCGCCGTCGACCAGCCAGCCGATCACGCCGACGTCGGCGAAGGTCAGCGTCGGGTAGTTGAAGATCGACGAGTACTTCTGCCTGCCGGTGATCAGCTTGTCGGTCAGGTCGGCCCGGTCGGCGCCGAGCGTGGCCGCCGCCGAGTACAGGTAGAGCCCGTGCCCGGCCTCGTCCTGGACCTTCGCGAGCAGGATCGCCTTACGCCGCAACGAAGGCGCGCGGGTGATCCAGTTGCCCTCCGGCTGCATGCCGATGATCTCGGAGTGCGCGTGCTGCGCGATCTGCCGGATCATCGTCTTGCGGTACCCGTCCGGCACCCAGTCGCGTGGCTCGATGCGCTGGTCGCGCGCGATCGTCTGCTCGAACTGAGCTTCGAGTTCGGCTGTCATGCCTTTTCCTTTGCCACCAGGGTGAGCACGTCGTACTTCGCGACCGACTCGTCGTTCTGGTTGGTCACGTCGGCGTCCCAGCGGACCTCGCCGTACTCCTGGTCGACGCGCGGGGTGATCTGCTTGGCGGTCAGGGTGACGGTGAGCGTGTCGTCCACCTTGACCGGGGTCAGGAAGCGCAGGTTCTCCAGGCCGTAGTTCGCGAGCACCGGGCCCGGCTCCGGCGAGACGAACAGGCCCGCCGCGAAGGAGACGACCAGGTAGCCGTGCGCGACGATGCCGCCGAACAGCGGGTTCGCGGCGGCCGCCTCGGGGTCGGTGTGCGCGTAGAAACTGTCACCGGTGAACTCGGTGAAGTGGTCGATGTCGGCCTGGGTGACCTGACGCGGCCCGGCGACGACGGCGTCGCCGATCTTCAGCTCCGCCAAGGACTTCCGGAACGGGTGCTCGTCCGAGATCGTGCGCGGCGCGCCGGTGACCCACTGGCCGGTGACCGCGCTGAGCAGCTTCGGCGTGCCCTGGACGGCCGTGCGCTGCAGGTGATGCATGACGCCGCGGATGCCGCCCATCTCCTCGCCGCCACCGGCGCGGCCGGGGCCACCGTGCACGAGCTGCGGCATCGGCGAGCCGTGCCCGGTCGACTCCTTCGCGTCGTCGGCGTCGAGCACCAGCAGGCGGCCGTGCCACGGCGCGACGCCGAGCACGATCTCGCGGGCGAACTCGGTGTCGGCGGTGACGATCGAGCCCGCCAGGCTGCCCTCGCCGCGCGCGGCGTAGTCGATGAGCTGCTCGGTCGAGGTGTACGGCAGCAGCGTCGACACCGGGCCGAACGCCTCGACCTCATGCGGCTCGGCGCGCTCGGGGTCAGCTTTGAGCAGCACCGGCGAGATGAACGCGCCACGCTCGGCGTCGGCGCCGACGACCTCGACGTTGTCGGGGTCCCCGAAGACGATACTGCCCGCGTCGAGCAGCGCCTTGAGCGAGCGGCGGACCTCTTCGCGCTGCTCCAGGCTGGCGAGCGCGCCCATCCGGACGCCCTCGGCGGCCGGGTTGCCGACGGTGACCTTGGCGAGCCGCGCGCTGGCGGCCTCGGCGACCGCGTCGAGCAGCTCGGCAGGCACGAACGCGCGCCGGATCGCGGTGCACTTCTGACCGGCCTTGACGGTCATCTCGCTGGTCAGCTGCTTGACGAACAGGTCGAACTCGACGGTGCCCGGCTTGGCGTCGGGGCCGAGGATCGAGAGGTTCAGCGAGTCGGCCTCGGCGTTGAACCGGACCGCGTTGCGGATGATCGCCGGGTGCGCGCGCAGCTTCTGCGCGGTCGACGCGGAGCCGGTGAAGCTCACCAGGTCCTGCGCGGTGACGTGGTCGAGCAGGTCGCCGACGCTGCCCGCGATGAACTGCAGCGAGCCCTCGGGGAGTATCCCGGATTCGATGATCAGCTCGACCAGCCGCGCGGTCAGGTACGCGGTCTGGCTGGCCGGCTTGACGAGGCTCGGCACCCCGGCGAGGAACGCGGGCGCGAACTTCTCCAGCGGACCCCAGACGGGGAAGTTGAACGCGTTGATCTGGATCGCGACGCCCCGCAGCGGAGTCGCGATGTGCTGCGCGACGAAGGTGCCGCCCTTGCTCAGCGGCTCGACCGCGCCGTCGACGTAGACCGTCGAGTTCGGCAGCTCGCGCCTCCCCTTGCTGCCATAGGTGAAAAGCACGCCGATGCCGCCGTCGACGTCGAACTTCGAGTCGCCCAGCGTCGCGCCGGTCTTGGCCGAGAGCGCGTACAGCTCGTCGCGGTGCTCACGCAGGTACGAGGCGAGCGCCTTCAGCAACGCGGCACGCTGGTGGAAGGTCAGCTCACGCAGCGCGGGCCCGCCGACGCGGCGCCCGTAGTCCAGCGCCGCGGCCATGTCCACACCCGCCGACGAGACACGGGCGACCTCTTCGCCCGTGGTGGCGTCGTGCAGCGGGACACCCTCTTCGGCCGAGGTGTGCCACTCGCCGGACACGTAACTGCGCAGCAAGGCCATCGGGGTTCGCCCTCTCCTGGATTAACCAACCGTTCGTTCAGTAATTCGCATCTTAGCTTCGCGCTGCGCTCATGTCGATAAGGACTCGTGAGTGGTACGGCCGGTTCTAACCGGCCGTACCACTCACGACCTCCAGCGCAGGGGCAGGTGCGTGACGCCGTTGATGAAGTTGGACGTCAGCCGTCGCGGGGTCCCGTCCAGCTCGGCCTGTGGCAGCATCCGCAGGAACTCGCGGAAGAAGATCCGCAGCTGCAGCCGCCCGAAATGGGCGCCGAGGCACAGATGCGGCCCCTGCCCGAACGCCAGATGCTCGTTCGGCGACCTGCCCACGTCGAACCGGAACGGATCCTCGAACACGCGCTCGTCGAAATGCGCGGACACGTGATAGACGACCACCTTGTCCCCCGCCGCGATCCGCTGCCCGGCCAGCTCGACGTCCCTCGTCGCCGTACGCCGGAAGCTCAGCACCGGCGGATGCCACCGCAACATCTCCTCCACAGCCGTATCCAGCAAAGAAGGATCCTCGCGTAACCGCCGGTATTCGCCAGGATTTTCGACCAGCGCGAGCACGCCGCCGGGCAGAGCGCTACGCACGGTGTCATTGCCCGCGATCACGACCAGGAAGAAGAACATCTCCAGCTCGGCGTCGTCGAGCGCACGCCCGTCGACCGACGCCTGGACGAGCGCGGTCATCAGGTCATCCGCGGGCTTCACCCGTTTGGCCGCAGCGAGTTCCTGGGCATAGGCGAACATGTCCCGCAACGCGGCGGGCGAGCGCGGGTTGACCGGCTTGCCGTCGGCGTCACGGAGAGTCTCGGCGTGCTCGGGGTCCTGGTAGCCGATGACCCGGTTGGTCCACTTCAGCAGCAACGCGCGATCCTCGATGGGAACGCCCAGCAAATCGGCCAGATTCAGCAGCGGGAAGTCGTCGGTCACCTCGGCGGGGAGGTCGCACGCGCCGCGGTCCGCGACGGCGCCGATGAGCGCGCGGGCCCGCTCGGCGATCTGCCTGGCCGAGCGTTCCAGCCTGCGCCGGGTGAACACCGCCGAGACCAGCTTGCGCAAACGGTTGTGTTCCGGCGGATCCATGTTGAGAATCATCCGGCGGATGAACGCGAGGTCGTCCGGCTCGGGATCGCGGATCTGGGTCGCGCCGAGCGAGGACGAGAACAGCTCGGGACTGCGCAGCACGTGCTTCACGTCGGCATGCCTGGTGACCGCCCAGAATCCGGGTCCGGCAGGCCAGTCGTCCACCTCGTGCTCGTCCTGCCAGGCCACCGGCGCCCGGTCGCGCAGCAGCCGGAACGCCTCGTGCGGCACGCCTCGGGAAAACACCCGTGGATCGAAGACGTCGACCGTCTTGACACCGGCCTGGTCACTGCCTTTACTGAGCGACACCTTTATCAACCGTCCATTCGGTCAGTCAGTTCAAGCGCGAACGCAGTGGAGCGCCCATGTCCAGCAACGCCGCCGAAACGATGTTCGGCGACGACGCCGCGACCCGATCGCTCGGCATCGAACTCCTCGAATTCGGCGACGGCCACGCCGTCGCCAGGATGCGCGTGACCGACCCGATGGTCAACGGACACGCCATCGCGCACGGCGGCTATGTCTTCCTGCTGGCCGACACCGCGTTCGCCTACGCGTGCAACAGCCGGGGCCCGGTCACCGTCGCGGCAGGCGCCGAGATCTCCTTCATCGCCGCGGCCAAGGCAGGCGACGAGCTGATCGCGACGGCCGAGGAGCGCACCCGCTTCGGCCGCAACGGCATCTACGACGTCACGGTGCGCCGCGGGGACACCGTGATCGCGGAATTCCGCGGCCGCAGCCGCGCCATCGGCCGTCAAGAGGACGAAAAATGACCGACACCGCCGAGAAGCTGAATCCGGACGAGCTCCGCGCGCTGCAGCTCACGCGTCTACAGTGGACGCTGCGGCACGCGTACGCGAACGTTCCCTTCTACACCAAGAAGTTCGACGAAGCGGGCGTGCGTCCCGAGGACTGCCGCGCGCTCGAAGACCTGGCGAAGTTCCCGTTCACCACGAAGCACGACCTGCGTGACAATTACCCGTTCGGCATGTTCGCCGTGCCCCAGGACCAGGTCCGCCGCATCCACGCCTCCAGCGGCACGACCGGCAAGCCGACCGTCGTCGGCTACACCGAGCAGGACATCGACACCTGGGCGACGGTCGTCGCCAGGTCGATCCGCGCGGCGGGCGGGCGACCGGGGCACAAGGTGCACGTCGCGTACGGGTACGGCCTGTTCACCGGCGGGCTCGGCGCGCACTACGGCGCGGAAAAGCTCGGCTGCACGGTGATCCCCGCGTCCGGCGGGATGACCAGCCGCCAGGTGCAGATCATCACGGACTTCGCGCCGGAGATCATCATGGTCACCCCGACGTACATGCTGACACTGCTCGACGAGTTCGAGCGCCAGGGCATCGACCCGCGCGCGAGCTCGCTCAAGGTCGGCATCTTCGGCGCGGAGCCGTGGACCGAGCAGATGCGCGCCGAGATCGAGGAACGCGCCGGCATCGACGCCGTCGACATCTACGGGCTGTCCGAGGTGATGGGCCCCGGTGTCGCGCAGGAATGCGTCGAGACCAAGGACGGGCTGCACATCTGGGAGGACCACTTCTACCCCGAGGTGATCGACCCGTTCACCGAGCAGGTCCAGGCCAGTGGGGAGAGCGGCGAGCTGCTGTTCACCTCGCTGACCAAGGAGGCGCTGCCGATCATCCGCTACCGCACCCGCGACCTGACGCGGCTGCTGCCGGGCACGGCGCGGCCGTCGTTCCGCCGGATGGAAAAGGTCACCGGCCGCACCGACGACATGATCATCCTGCGCGGTGTCAACGTCTTCCCCACACAGATCGAGGAGATCGTGCTGCGCACCGAAGGACTGGCCCCGCATTTCCAGCTGGTCCGCACCACGCGCGGCCGGATGGACCACCTGACCGTCCACGTCGAGGCCCGCTCGGACACCTCGGCCGACCGGCGCGCCGCGGCGGCGGCGGAACTGATCGCGGGCGTAAAGGACGGTGTCGGCGTCACCGTCGAGGTCGAGGTCTTCGATCCCGAGACGCTCGAACGCTCGCTCGGCAAGATGCGCCGTGTGCTGGACCAGCGGGAAGGCAGATGACGACCACACCAGGTTCACCGGCCCGGCGCGGCAGGCCGGGTTACGACCTCGAATCACTGCTCCAGGTGGCCGTCAGGCTGTTCAACGAGCGCGGGTACGACGGCACCAGCATGGAGGACCTCTCCCGCAAGCTCGGTATCACGAAATCCGCGATCTACCACCATGTTCCGAGCAAGCAGGAGCTGCTGCGGCTCGCCGTGGACCGCGCGCTCGGGGGCCTGTTCGCGGTCGCGCAGGAGACCGAGAACATCGAGGGCAGGGCGATCGACCGGCTGGAACATCTGGTCCGCGGCAGCGTGCTGGTGCTCGTCGAGCAACTGCCGTTCGTGACGCTGCTGCTGCGCGTGCGCGGCAACACCAAGGTCGAGCGCGCCGCGCTGGCCAGGCGGCGCGAGTTCGACCGGATCGTCACCGAGCTGGTCAAGCAGGCCGAGACCGAGGGCGACGTGCGCCCGGACATCGACCCCGCGGTGACCAGCAGGCTGCTGTTCGGCATGGTCAACTCGCTCACCGAGTGGTACCGGCCGCGCCGTGGCTCCTCGCCGGCCGAACTCGCCGACGCGGTCAGCAAGATCGCCTTCGACGGCCTGCGCCTGCCGTCTTAGTGGTTGCCCACTCAGCCCGCGTCGGCCTGAGGCGGCTGCCGCGCCTGCCACAGCAAGGCTTCGCGGAGCCGGAGGATGAGTTCCTCGTCGTCGGCCTCGGACGGGTCGACGCCCAGCGGCAGCCAGGTTTCGCAGACCTTCACGCCATGGTCGTAGTTCGTGATGAGGACACCGGCGTAAGTCAGCTCGTCGCCGGTCGCGTCGAGGCATACCTTGCGATGCTGCAAGGTGACCGACACCCAGCGCTCGCGCCGCTGCCCGGCCTCGTCACCGGAATCATTCATCTGTTCCTACCCCAAGGCGCGCCAAGACGGCTCGAACGTGTCGTCGCGCGGAGGAGTCTGGAGGTTACTCACGAGTTGTACCGGTTCTATAACGCCCCTGGATCCAGCCTGAGCAGCGGAGTTATGAACTCACGGGCGAAATCCCGTGCCGCGGCCGGTTCGTTCACGGGGATGATCCCCTGTGGCGTCAGTGCCAGCGACAACGCGAGCCGCGCGAGGATTTCGGCGGGCGGCTCGGGGTCGAACGCCGCCACCTTCCCCTGCCGCTGGAGCCTGGTGATCGTTTCGGCCAGATAGTCGCGCCCGAGCGCCAGAAACGGGCCTGCCTGGGTCGTCAGGAGCGGCAGCGTCACCTCGGGCTCGGTGGCGAGCAGCCGAGCCAGCAGCCGGTTACGCGTCAATCCGTCCGCGAACGCGACGAAGCCCTCGACGACCTGCTCGACCGCGCTCGCGTCGTGGTCGACACTGCGGTCGACGGCCTCGACGAACCGCCGCGCCTCACGGATGGCGACCGCCTCGACGAGCTGGCTCTTCTGCGCGAAGCGGCGATACAGCGTGGCCGGGCTCAGGCTCGACCGCTTGGCGACCTCGTTCATGCTGGTACGCCGGATGCCGAAGTCCAGGAACGCGGCCAGCGCGCCGTCGAGGATCCGGCCGTGGTCGGCGTCGTCCGGTACCGCGCGCAGGATCCGCTGGAGCAAGGTCACCCGGCCAGCCTCGCACGGCGTTTGGCGTCGTAGGCGATGCGGTACAACCCGATCCGGCCAGGCACCCGTGGCCCGACCACGCGCACGGCCTTCGCCAGGCGGTCGAACCGGTTCTGGTCCGTGACCGTCCAGCTCAGGCCCCACCGTTCCCGGAGCGCCACCGGCAGCAGGCCGACCGTGGCGGTGCGCTGGACCGAGCCGCCGAGTGGCTTGACCAGGTTCCACACCGGCGAAGGGACCAACCGGTGCGGCGGCCCGACGTCGGCCATGGACAGCGCGTGCAGGACATCGCGCACGCTTTGGTTGTCCTCCAAGCGGTTCTCGACCACGTCGTCGAAGTACTCGCGGAAGCCTTCGACCGTCTCGGGCATGCGGTCGGCCTTGATGCCCAGCACTTCCCCGAGCTGACGCCATTCGCGGTAGAGCGTGCGCTGGTCGGCGTCGCCGAGCGGGACGCCGAAGTGGCGTTCCAGGTCGACGAAACCCTGGAACAGGGTGGCGTGGACCCACCAGTACGCCTCCTGCGAGAGCGCGTGATAGCGCCTGCCCCGGTTGTCCACACCCTTGATCGACTTGTGGAGTTCTCGCAGCCTGGCAGCCTCGTCGAGCGCGGCCTGCCCGCCGTAGATGGTGGTGAGCAGCGAGGTCATGGTGCGGTCGAGACGCTCCCACGGCTCGGCTTTGAAGTTCGAGTGCTCGAGCACTCCGGCGCCGACGACGGGGTGTCCCACCTGCAGCAGCAGTCCGTAGCCCCCGGCAAGCAGCGCGCGGCGCTCGCCGCCGATCCGCCAGGCGACCGAACCGGGACCGAGTGGTTTACGGGTGATTCCGACGTCCATGCCGTGCCTCCCGTGAGAGAAAGAGAGCACTTTTCTATCACTGCTTTTGACATTCCGTCAATAGCTTGTTGACAGACCGCCGACGGATCACGACGCTGGAACCATGACCACGGTGACGAGGCGGCGCAGGCTGGAGCCGGAAGCACGGCGGGCCGAGATACTCGCCGCCGCCCGCAAGCTGTTCGACGCCGGCACCTACGCGTCGGTGTCCACTTCGGACATCGCGAAGGCGGCGGGCGTGGCGCGGCCGCTGATCAACCACTACTTCGGCGGCAAGCGCGAGCTGTACCTGGAGGTGCTCCGGCAGATCATGGTGGTGCCCGCGCCGGTCACCGAGAGCCTGCCGAAGACCACCATGGAACACCGGCTGGAGATCAGCGTCGACCGCTGGCTCGACGTGGTCGAGCGCAACAAGCGCACCTGGCTGACCGCGATCGGCCCCGAGGCGATCGGGCATGACCCCGACATCGAGCGGATCATGCTGGAGGCGGACGAGATCGCCGCCGACCACGTGCTCGAAGCCGCGCTGATGCACGAGATCACCGAGTGCCGCGAGCAGCTGCGCGCGATGATCCGTTCCTTCGGCAGCATGCTCCGCGCGGCGTCACGCGAGTGGCTTATCCGCGGCACCCTGGACCGCGACGCGCTTCGTACCTTCCTGCTCAGCTCGCTCCTGCACCTGCTGAAGGTCACCTACCCTGCCGTCCTCGACCAGCGAACCGCCGCACGTACGCGGCCGGAGTGACGCCCTTCCAGCGCTTGAACGCGTAAATGAAGCTCGACGCTTCCGCGTACCCGAGCCGGATGGCGACATCTTCGACGCTGAGCGCGCCGGTGCCGAGCATCTCCTCGGCGAGCGTTTGGCGCACCTCGTCGACCAGCGCCCGATAGCTGGTCCCGGCCTCGGTCAGCCTGCGCCGTAACGTCCGCGCGCTCAGGTTGAGCTCGCGCGCGACGGTGTCCATGCCCGCGTCCGCTCCCCCGACCCTGATCAGCCGTTCCCGCACGTCCTGGGAGACACCGGTCCGCTCCCGCTTGCGCGCGACGAGTTCGCGGCACTGCGCCTCGCAGATCGCGACCGTGTGCTCATTGGCCTGCGGCAGCGGATGATCGAGATACGCCAGGTCCAAAGTGGCCATGTTCGCGTCGGCCCCGAACCGCGGCCCGACCCCGAATACGTCCACATAGGACTCCACGGTCCCGGGTGCACCGTGCCGCCAGCTGAGAGTTCGCAGCTTCACGCTGGGCAGCAGGTCCCGCATGACGGTGTAGATGGCCGAAAGATCCCTCAGCGCGAGGAACCGCGCGACATCGCCCGGCACGCGTTCGTCGTTGAGCGTCAACGAGATCGTCTCGCCGTCGACGGCGACATGCGGGATACAGAAGGTGAAACTGAGGTCGAGGTACCGCAACGCGAACGCCATCGCGTCCCGCAAGGTCGGGCTGCTGATGCACGCGAACCCGAAGATCCCGAACGTCGTCACGTGATACCGCCGCCCGAGCGCGAGCGCGACCGTGTCCTCGTCGCCGAGCCGCCCCGCCACGTTCCGGATGACGGCCAGCTCCTGCCGCGCGTCGACCTGCACCGCCGGATCGAGCAGCTGCGCCGGCGTGAGCGCGGTACCCCGCAGCACCTCGTCGGGCCCCATGCCCCGCTCGGCCGCGAACTGGCTGATCAGCAGAATGCTCGCCGCGCTCCGGGGAAAGTCCCAGTCACGGACCGCGGGCACGGCGATTTCAGCCATGGCTGAATTATGGATCGCGCCGCCCGAACTCGCCAAAACTGTCGGTCCCCCTCCGTACCGTGGGGACCATGAGCGAAGCCATCCGCCCGTTCCGCATCGACATCCCGCAGTCCGAGCTCGACGACCTGAACGATCGACTGGCCAAGACCCGCTGGCCGGACGAGCTGCCCGGTGTCGGCTGGAGCTATGGCATCCCGGTGAGCTATGTCAAGGAGCTCGCCGAGTACTGGCGCACGTCCTACGACTGGCGCGCAGCCGAAGAGCTGCTCAACCGCTTTCCCCAGTTCACCACCACGATCGACGGGCAGAACGTGCACTTCCTGCACGTCAGGTCGCCGGACGAGAACGCCATGCCGCTGATCCTCACGCACGGCTGGCCCGGCTCGATCGTCGAGTTCCTCGACATCATCGAGCCGCTGACCGAGCCGGAGTCCGGGCAGGCGTTCCACCTGGTGATCCCGTCGATCCCCGGCTTCGGCTTCTCCGGGCCGACCACCGAAACCGGCTGGGGCGTCCCCCGCATCGCGCGGGCGTGGGCGGAGCTGATGCGCCGCCTCGGCTACGAGCGGTACGCGGCGCAGGGCGGCGACTGGGGTTCCGGCATCTCCCGCGCGCTCGGCGCGCTGGCGCCGGAGAACGTCATCGGCGTGCACGTCAACATGCTCTTCAGCTTCGGGAAACCCGAGTCCGAAGAGGAAAAGGCGGCGCTGGCGAAGAACGAGCGCTACACGCGCGAGCTCGCCGGGTACATGCAGCTGCAGTCCACGCGCCCGCAGACGCATGGCTTCGGGCTGGCGGATTCGCCGGTCGGGCAGCTCGCGTGGATCGTCGAGCGGTTCAAGGACTGGACGGACTCCCAGGACCGCCCGGAGGACGCCGTCGACCGCGATCGCATGCTCACCAATGTGATGCTCTACTGGCTGACCAACACCGCCGCGTCCTCCTCGCGCATCTACAAGGAGGCCGTGCCGACCTACGGGCAGCCGATCCACGTGAAGGTGCCGGTCGGCGTCGCCGCCTTCGAGCACGACATCGCGCACCCGGTCCGGCGCATGGCCGAGCAGACCGACAACATCGTCCACTGGTCGGAGTTCGAGCGCGGCGGTCACTTCGCGGCGATGGAACAGCCCGCCGTGCTCGTCGAAGACATGCGTAAGTTCTTCAGCCAGCTGACCTGAGGGAGGAAAGGGTGACTGAGCGACTCAGCCGCCGCGCGCTCAACCGGGCGACGCTGGAGCGGCAACTGCTGCTGCGCCGCGCCAAGATGAGCGCGCTCGAAGCCATCGAACACCTCGGCGGCCTGCAAGCCCAGGCACCCTTCCCGCCCTACTACGCGTTGTGGACCCGGCTCCAGGGCTTCAAGCAGGAGGAACTCGCGCGGCTGCTGCTGGACCGCGAGGTCGTCAGGATCGCGTTGATGCGTGGCACGGTCCACCTGGTCACCGCGGCCGACGCGCTGGCGTGGCGCCCGCTGCTCCAAGGCATCTACGACCGCGACCTCGAACGCAATACCCAGCACGCGTCGCAGTTGAAGGACATCGACCACGACCAGCTGGCCAAGACGGCCCGCGACCTGCTCACCGAGCGCCCCCACTCCACGACCGAGCTGGGCGCCGCGCTGGCCACCCACTGGCCGGACCGCGTCCCGGCTTCGCTGACGCATGGCTCCCGCGGCCTGCTCCCCCTGATCCAGATCCCTCCCCGCGGCATCTGGGGCAAATCCGGCCAGACCACGTACGTCACCGCCGAAGACTGGCTGGGCCGCCCCCTCGATGCCCAGGCGAAGCCGGCCCAGCTGATCTTGCGCTACCTGGCCGCCTTCGGCCCCGCGACCGTGATGGACGTCCAAACCTGGGCAGGCATCACCCGCCTCGGCGAGATCGCCGAAACCCTCGAACTGCGCAAGTACCGCGACGAAGACGGCCGCGAACTGCTCGACCTCCCGCACGCCACGGTCCCCGATCCCGACACCCCGGCGCCCCCGCGCCTGCTCGGCCCGTTCGACCAGACCCTGCTCTCCTACGCCGACCGCACCAGGGTCATCAGCGATCCCTACCGCAAGCGCATGATCACCCAGAACGGCCTCGTCAAAGGCGCGCTCCTCGCCAACGGCCAAGTCAAAGGCTGGTGGGAGACCAAGAAGTCCACGATCATCCTCACCCCCTTCGAAAAGCTCCCCAAGCGCGACCTGGCCGCCCTCGAAAGCGCCGCCGACCGCCTCATCCGCTGGGCCGAGCCCCAAGCCGAAACCCACACCGTCCAAGTCATCACCGACCCAGGGTCGTGAGTGGCACGGCCGGTTCTAACCGGCCAAAACACTCACGACCCCCGCGCCTGCCGGTGGCCGGAAATCTCGATTCGGTGGCCTCGGGGGCACTTCCGGCGAGGGCGACCGATGGGTAGCTTCGGGGGATGGCTTCTCCATCGATCCTGATCGTCGGGTCCGGCTTCGGCGGTATCGGCACCGCGATCGAGCTGCGGCGCGCCGGTTTCACGGACTTCACGATCCTCGAGCAGGCGGCCGAGGTCGGGGGCGTCTGGCGCGAGAACACCTACCCCGGCGCCGGCTGCGACATCCCGTCGCCGTTGTACTCGTTCTCGTACGAGCCGAACCCGGACTGGCCCAAGCGGTACTCGCTGCAGCCGGACATCCACGCGTACCTCAAGCGGGTCGTCGGCAAATACGGGCTCGCGAAGCACATCCGGTTCGGGACCGAGGTCACCAGCGCCACCTTCGACGAGGACACCAAGCTCTGGCGGATCGAGACCAGCACCGGGGAAACCCACGAGGCGAACGTCTTCGTGCCCGCCGTCGGCCAGCTGTCCCGGCCGGTCTGGCCGGAGATCCCCGGCAGGGAGTCGTTCGCGGGCACCAGTTTCCACTCCGCGCTGTGGAACCACGAGTGCGATCTGCGCGGCAAGAAGGTCGCCGTCATCGGGACCGGGGCGAGCGCGATCCAGTTCGTGCCGGAGATCCAGCCGCTCGCGCACACGCTGACCCTGTTCCAGCGCACCGCGCCGTACATCATGAACAAGACCGACACCCGCTACCGCCGCTGGCAGCAGCGCCTGTTCCGCGCGCTGCCGGCCACACAGCGCATCGGCAGGCTCCGCATCTGGCTGCTCGCCGAGTACGCCACCTACGCGATGACCAAGCATCCCTTGCTGGCCAAGGGTTTCGAGCTGCGCACCGAACAGCTGCGCCGCCGTCACATCAAGGATCCGGTGCTGCGCGCCAAGCTCAAGCCCCACTACGACATGGGCTGCAAGCGGATCCTGTTCACCAACGACTACCTGCCCGCGATCGCGCGGCCCAACGTGCACGTCGAGACCGCGAAGATCACCGAAATCACGGAACGCGGCATCCGCACCGAAGACGGCGCCGAGCACGAGGCCGACGTGATCATCTACGGCACCGGATTCGCCGCGACCGACTTCCTCGGCAAGCTCAAGGTCCACGGCCTCGGCGGCCGGTCACTCTCGGACAGCTGGGCAGGCGGAGCGCGGGCGTACCTGGGGATGACCGTGCCGGGCTTCCCGAACCTGTTCTGCGTGTACGGGCCCAACACCAACCTCGGCGCCGGGTCCATCATCTACATGATCGAACGCCAAGCCCGCTACATCCGCCAGGCCGTCGAGCACATCGCCAGGCCTGATGTGTCCTATGTGGACGTCAAGCCCGACGTCGAAGAGCGCTACGACACCGAAGTCCAGCAACGCCTGGCCCGCAGCGTGTGGACGAAGTGCGCCAGCTGGTACCGCCAGGACGACGGCAGGGTGACGACGAACTGGCCAGGCCTCGTCTCCGAATACGACCGCCGGACCCGCAAACTCGACCTGCTCGACTACGAGACCAGCGCCTGACGAACAGGCCGGACGCTGACCCTCGCAGGCAGCGTCCGGCCAAAGCCCAAGAGCCCGAGGACTTAAGGCAGCGTCGCCAGGTTCGCGCTCACCGAGTTGGCGAACGCGTAGCCGTTCGAGGCGTCCCAGTTGATCGACCAGGTCATCGCGCCCCTGATCGCCGGGTACGTCGTCGAGGGCTTGAAGCCGCCGCAGCCGGTCCCCTTGGCCAGGCAGTTCAGCGCCGCGTTGACGTTCGAGGGCGACTGGTAGCCGCCACCCGCGGCCGAGCCCGAGGCGGGCAGGCCGAGCCCGACCTGGTCGGCGCGCAGGCCGCCCTGGAGCTGGATGCAGGCCAGCGCCGTCAGGAAGTCGATCGAACCCTGCGAGTAGACTTTCTGGTCACAGCCGAGCATGCTGCCGCTGTTGTAGTACTGCATGTTGACGATCGTCAGGATGTCCTTGATGTTCAGCGCCAGCTTGAAGTACTCGGCGCCGGTCGACTGCATGTCGATCGTCTGCGGCGCCATCGTGATGATCTTCCCGCCGCCGTTGTAGATGCTGCGCAGCGCCTGGCCCATGTACGTCGAGTTGACGCCGTTCTCGAGGTCGATGTCGACGCCGTCGAAGCCGTAGGACGAGATCAGCGACTTGATGCTGTTCGCGAAGTTGTTGGCCGAGTTCGAGTCGTTGACGCTGATCGTGCCGTTCTGGCCGCCGACCGAGATGATGACCTTCTGGCCGCGCCCCTGCACCGTCTTGATGTCGGCCTTGAACTGGGCGTCCGTGTAGCCGCCGAGCTTGCTCGCCAGACCGGGGTCGAGGGTGAAGCTGACCGCGCCGGGCGTGGTGGTCGCGTCCGCGAAGGACACGGCGATGATGTTGTACGACTTCGGGACGTCGGCGATCTTCAAGGCCTTGGCGCCGTTGTCGAAGTTGTGCCAGTACCCGGTGAGCACGTGCTTCGGGAGCGTGCCGTCGCCAGGCGGGTTGCTGGTGGTGGTCGTCGGCGGGTTGCTGGACGAGGTGGTCGGCGACGAGGTCGTGGGCGTCGTCGGCGTGGTGGTCGGGGTGCCGCCGGGACCGTCGAGGCTCACGTCATCCGCGAAGTACGCGGGCTGGCCGTACCAGCCGTGCAGGTAGATGGTGACGCTGCTTGTCGACGCGCCGGTCTTGAACTTCAGCGAGAGCTGCGTCCACGAGCCGCTGGTGGGCGTCCAGGTGCTGGTGTCGGTCGTCCCGGTGCCGGTGACGCCGAGGTAGGTGTACGAGCCCTGCACCCAGGCGCTGAGCGTGTACTCCGTGCTCGCCTTGACCGAAACCGGCTGGGAGCACTGGGCCTTGTCCTGACCGGCGGGCGCCGCGGTCAGCGCGCCCGAGCCGCTGTGCACGGGACTGCTCACCAGGCTCGCGCCGCCGGTGCAGGACCAGCCGCTCAGCGAGCCGACTTCGAATCCGGGGTTGGTCAGCAGGTTGGCCGCGGAGGCGTTGCCGGTCAGTGCCAGCGTCAACCCCAGGCAGAGCGCTAGCGAGGAGAACAAAGCTATGAGCGCGTGTTTCATCTTGAGCACGGCGGACCTCCACGACGACGGGGTGGTGCCCACTCAAAATGGACTAGACCAATCTGATCGGTCAAGGAGGTGTCGGAGAGGGGCCATCCGAATGTCGGGAACCCGACAACGGCAGAATGGCGAGCCGGAACACCGATGCGGATCAGGAGCGTGGCAGTGGCTTTGCAAACGGTCGAGCAGAAGATCGCCGAGGAACTCGGTGTACGCGAGGGGCAGGTCAAAGCGGCCGTCGACCTCCTCGACGGCGGATCGACCGTGCCGTTCATCGCGCGGTACCGCAAGGAAGCCACCGGCATGCTGGACGACACCCAGCTCCGCACGCTGGAGGAGCGGCTCCGCTACCTGCGGGAACTCGCCGAGCGGCGGGTCGCGGTGCTCGAGTCGATCCGCAGCCAGGGCAAGCTCGACGAGACGCTCGAAGCGCAGATCATGGCGGCGGACACCAAGTCGCGCCTGGAAGACATCTACCTGCCCTACAAGCCGAAGCGCCGCACCAAGGCGATGATCGCCCGCGAGGCCGGGCTGGAGCCGCTGGCCGACGGCCTGCTCAGCAACCCGGACACCGACCCGCACGCCGCCGCCGCGGTGTTCGTCGACGCCGACAAGGGCGTCGCGGACGCGCAGGCCGCGTTGGACGGCGCTCGCGCGATCCTGGTCGAGCGCTTCGCCGAAGACGCCGACCTGATCGGTGAGCTCCGCGAGAAGATGTGGTCGCAGGGCCGTCTCGCGTCGAAGGTCCGCGAGGGCAAGGCCGAAGAGGGCGCCAAGTTCTCCGACTACTTCGAGTTCGACGAGCCGTTCACGAAGATGCCGTCGCACCGGATCCTCGCGATGTTCCGCGGCGAGAAGGAAGAGGTGCTCGACCTGACCGTCGAGCCAGAGGAGCCGTCCGACGAGCCGCGCGTCGGCCCGTCCGACTACGAGACCCGCATCGCGCAGAAGTTCGGCATCGCCGCCAAGGGCCGTCCCGGCGACAAGTGGCTCACCGACACCGTCCGCTGGGCGTGGCGCACCAAGATCCTCGTGCACCTGGGCATCGACCTGCGGATGAAGCTGCGTCAGTCCGCCGAGGACGAGGCCGTGCGCGTGTTCGCCGCCAACCTGCGCGACCTGCTGCTCGCGGCGCCCGCCGGCACCCGCGCGACGCTGGGCCTCGACCCCGGCTTCCGTACCGGCGTGAAGGTCGCGGTCGTCGACGACACCGGCAAGGTGGTCGACACGGGTGTCATCTACCCGCACGTCCCGGCGAACAAGTGGAACGAGTCGCTCGCCACACTCGCCAAGATGTGCGCGACGCACAAGGTCGACCTGATCGCCATCGGCAACGGCACCGCGTCCCGCGAGACCGACAAGCTGGCAGGCGAGCTGATCAAGAAGTTCCCCGACCTGAAGCTGACCAAGGCGGTCGTGTCCGAAGCGGGCGCGTCGGTGTACTCGGCGTCGGCGTTCGCCTCGCAGGAACTCCCCGGCATGGACGTGTCGCTGCGTGGCGCCGTCTCGATCGCTCGGCGCTTGCAGGACCCGCTGGCCGAGCTGGTGAAGATCGACCCGAAGTCGATCGGTGTCGGCCAGTACCAGCACGACCTGTCCGAGGTCTCGCTCTCGCGCTCGCTCGACGCGGTCGTCGAAGACTGTGTGAACGCGGTCGGCGTCGACGTGAACACGGCCTCCGCGCCGCTGCTCACCCGGGTCTCGGGCATCACGACCGGACTGGCCGAGAACATCGTCAGCCACCGCGACCAGCATGGCCCGTTCCGCTCGCGGCTGGCGCTGAAAGAGGTCGCGCGCCTCGGCCCGAAGGCGTTCGAACAGTGCGCGGGCTTCCTCCGCATTCCCGACGGCGACGACCCGCTCGACTCGTCCTCGGTGCACCCCGAGGCCTACCCGGTGGTCCGGCGGATCCTGACCACCACCGGCAAGGACATCCGCTCGCTCATCGGCAACACGCGTGAGCTGCAGTCGCTCAAGCCGCAGGACTTCGTCGACGAGACGTTCGGTCTCCCGACGGTCACCGACATCCTGGCCGAGCTCGACAAGCCGGGCCGCGACCCGCGCCCGGCGTTCAAGACCGCGGTGTTCGCGGACGGCGTCGAGAAGATCTCGGACCTCAAGCCCGGTATGCGGCTCGAAGGCGTGGTCACGAACGTGGCCGCGTTCGGCGCGTTCATCGACGTCGGCGTGCACCAGGACGGCCTCGCGCACGTCTCGGCGCTGTCCAAGAACTTCGTGAAGGACCCGCGCGAGGTCGTCAAGCCCGGCGACATCGTCAAGGTCAAGGTCCTCGAGGTCGACATCCCGCGCAAGCGCATCTCGCTGACGCTGCGCCTCGACGACGAGCCCGGCCAGTCGCAGCCTCAGGACCGCCGTGGCGGCGGGGGTCAGCAGCGTCAGGGCGGCCAGGGCCAGGGCGGCGGCCAGCGCAAGGGCCAGCAGCAACCGCGTGGCGGCGGCAACCGTGACCGCGCACCCCAGGGCGGCGCGCTCGCGGACGCGCTCCGCAAGGCGGGCTACGGCAAGTAAAAGGCTCGTGAGTGGTATTGCCGGTTAGAACCGGCAATACCACTCACGACCTCTAAACGAAGGTAGCCTCGACCTTTCCCAGGTCCCCGAAGTCGGCCACGACATAGGCGCCAGGCGCGGTCGGGCAGGGCTTGGTCGCGGTACCCGTGGTGACGACGTCACCCGCGCGGAGCGCGTGACCGTAGCCGTGCAGGTCGCCGACCAGCCAGTGCAACGCGACGCGCGGATCGCCGAGCACCTGCGCGCCCGTTCCGCGCGCGAACTCGGCACCGTCCAGATGCAACACGACCTCCTGTGCCGGCAGGTCGATTTCACGCCAGCCCGGCACATCCCGCCCGACGACGAACCGGGAGCTGCACGCGGCGTCGGCGAGCAGGTGCTCGAAGCCCGCGGTCACGTAGTCGAAGTAGCGCGAGTCGGGCATCTCCAGCGCGAGGAACATCGAGTCGACGGCGTCGAGCACCTCGTCGAGGCTGTAGTCCTTGCCTGGCACCAGATCCTCGCGCATGCGGAACGCGAACTCGGCCTCCGCGACGGCCATGGTGAGACTGTCGGCGGGCACCGGCTCGCCCTCGTCGTGGCGGAAGCGGGTGAACAACCGGCCGGGGAACGGCCCGTCGACGCCGATGTGCGCCTGCCCCAGCGGGGTGGTGGCCGCGATCTTCCAGCCGTAGTGCGGGCCGACGAGTTCGGCGAGCTTGTCCTGCACGGCCATCGCCTCGGCCGCGCCGGACGGTCTGACGTCATCCGGCAGCGCCTTGAGCCGGTGCCCGGACTGCCAGGCTTCCCACAGCAACGCCGCCGCGCGATCCTCGTTCATCCCGCCAAGGGTAGTGGGGGTCGTGAGTGGTACGGCCGGTTCTAACCGGCCATACCACTCACGAGCCCTTCTAGGCGTTCATCTCGTACACACCGGACAGGTCACGCACGCGACCCCAGACCGACTCGAAGCGCTCGGCGTCGACGACCGGCTTGCGGATCGCGGCGAGCGCGAGTTCCTGCTGCTTGTCCGTCGAGCTGGACTTGCCGTGCAGCTCGACCGCCGCGGCGCTGAAGTCCTGCACGAAGGTCGCGAAGATCTGGTCGACCACCGCGGAGTCGAGGCCGACCAGTTCGGCCTGCTCCAGGATCAGCTGGCCGTAGACGACCAGCGTGAACAGCTCGGTCAGCGCCAGGCCGAAGTCGAGGTCCGCCTGCTGCGTCTCGTCCGGTGTGGCCTGGGTCAGGATGCCGACCAGCGCCTCGGCCTGCTCGGCGAACCTGGCGACGTTCGGGATGGCCGACGCCTTGGCGTACGCCTCGCGCCAGTCGTGGAACCGGACCTTCGACAGGCCGCGCGCCGGGCCCTGGCGGAACAGGAACTCGTCGTCCGTGGCGTCCGAACGCGTCGGGACGGGCTCGTAGGACTCCGGCGCGAACAGGTACGCGGGCATGAACTTGGCGATCAGCGCCAGGTTGACCGCGACCGTGCCCTCCAGCTTGGGCAGGCCGTCGATGTCGTTCTTGGCCATCGCGAGGTAGGTGTCGGACTCGAAACCCTTGGCAGCCACCACATCCGCGACCAGCCCGATGACCTTCTGCGCCTCGGTGGTGACCTTCATCTTGGTGATCGGGTTGAACAGCAGGTACCGGCGGTCGTCCGGCCCCGCCGTGCGGAAGTAGTCGACAGCGCGGTCGGAGAACAGCTTCATCGCGGTCAGCCGCGCGTACGCGTCGACGAATTCCCTGCGCACGTGCGGGAAATCGGTGACCGGCTTGCCGTAGAGGACGCGGTTGTGCGCGTGCGTGATCGCCTCGTACAGCGAGTGCGTCGCCATGCCGATGCCGCCGAAGCACAGGTTGAACTTGCCGATGTTGACCGTGTTCAGCGCCGCGCTGAACGCGTCCGCGCCGGTGTGCAGGATGTCCTCGGCGTGCACCGGGTAGTCCTCGAGGCGGAACTCGGCGACGTACATCTGGGACGGCACCACGTTCTTGACCACGTGGTAGTTCGGGTGGTTCGAGTCGGCGTAGAAGAAGACGTACTGGTCCTGGCCCTCGACGCCGTCGATGCGGCCGAACACCGAAACGGTGCCCGCGCAGTTGCCGTTGCCGATGTAGTACTTCGAGCCGTTGGCGCGGTAACCGCCCTCACCGTCCGGCGTGAGCACCAGGTCCGACGAGTAGATGTCGGCGCCATGCTCCTTTTCGGACAGTCCGAACGCCGCCACTCCCCCGGCCTGCAACGCTTCCGCCGCGCGCTTGCGGGCGACCTCGTTGCCGCTCTGCCACACCGGGCCGAGGCCGAGCACCGTGACCTGCATCGGGTACCAGTAGTTCAGCCCGTAGAAGCCGAGGATCTCCGAAAGCTCCGCGACGCGGCTGGTGTCCCAGCGCTTGTCGGGGTTGCCGTCGGCGTTGGCCGCCGGCGTGAAGAAGGTCGAGAACAGGCCTTCCTTGCCTGCGAACTCCAGGAAATCCGCGTAAAAGGTCTTGTCGTGGTAGTCCGCGACGAGCTTGCGCTTGCCGCGCGACTCGAACCAGTCGATGGTCGCGCGCAGCAGGCGCCGCGTCTCCGGATCGAACCGCTGCGGGTCGTAGCCATTCGGGTTCAGCAACATCGCAATAAACTCCCACGCTCGATTACTGAGCAGTAACTTAGCACGGCAAGCAAGGTCACACGCCTGTCACGATCGGATGCTTTATACTGATCACGCGGTCCGCTCCGTTCTGCCTCGGGCCGCGTTTCGTTGTCGACTACCACGCGCCGCGGCCGACGAGCATCACCGACGGTCTGCGCCGGGCAGGACAACCCTTCTCGACTTATGGAGACACCAGGGCGCGAGAGCGCCCGAAAACCCTATGAACGCATTCTCTGAACTCGGCCTGCCCACCGCGCTGGTCACCGCACTGTCCGCACAGGGCATCGACACCCCGTTCCCGATCCAGTCGGCCACGCTGCCGCACTCGCTCGAAGGCCGCGACGTGCTCGGCCGCGGCCGCACCGGCTCCGGCAAGACGTACGCCTTCGTGCTGCCCGTGCTCGCCCGCCTCTCGCAGGGCCCGACGCGGCGCAAGCCGTTCCGCCCGCGCGCGCTGATACTGGCGCCGACCCGCGAGCTGGTCACCCAGATCGAGGCCTCCATCGCCCCGCTGGCGAAGGCGCTGCAGCTCAAGGTCACCACCATCTTCGGCGGGGTCAGCCCGAACCCGCAGATCACCGCGCTGCGCGACGGCGTCGACATCGTCGTCGCCTGCCCCGGGCGGCTGCTCGACCACATGCAGAACGGCAACGCGAAGCTCGACAACGTCGACGTCACCGTGCTCGACGAGGCCGACCACATGGCCGACCTCGGCTTCCTGCCCGCCGTGCGCCGCCTGCTCGACCAGACGCCGCCGCGCGGTCAGCGCCTGCTGTTCTCCGCGACGCTCGACGCCGGTGTCGACGTGCTGGTCAAGCGCTTCATGAACAACCCGGTCACGCACAGCGTCGACTCGGCCCAGTCGCCGGTCGACGCGATGACCCACCACGTGCTGCACGTCGAGGAGACCCACCGGTTCCCGGTGCTGGTCGACCTGACCGCGGCCCCCGGCCGCACGCTGGTCTTCACCCGCACCAAGCACCGCGCGAAGGCACTCACCCGCAAGCTCAACGCGAGCGGCGTCTCAGCCGTCGAGCTGCACGGCAACCTCGGCCAGAACGCCCGTACCCGCAACCTCGCCGCGTTCACCGACGGCACGGCGAAGACGCTGGTCGCCACCGACATCGCGGCACGCGGCATCCACGTCGACGACGTCACGCTGGTCATCCACCACGACCCGCCCGTCGAGCACAAGGCGTACCTGCACCGCTCCGGCCGCACCGCCCGCGCGGGCGCCAGCGGCACGGTGATCACGCTGATGACCGACGAGCAGGTCTCCGACGTCCGCGACCTCACCAAGAAGGCCGGCATCAAGCCGACCACCACGCAGCTCGGCCCCGGCCACCCGCTGCTCGCGGAGCTGGCGCCCGGTGAGCGGAAGTTCGCCACCGTGAAGCAGGCGACCAGCCGCAACATGCCGAAGCAGGTCTCGGCGAGCGGCAAGGCCGTCCCCGAGAAGGACGAAAGGAAGCCACGCCGTGGCGGCGGCGCACCCGGCCGTGGCCGTGGTGGCCAGTCTCAGGACCAGCCGCGTCGTGGCGGCCAGTCCCGTCGCGGCGGTTCCGGCGGCGCGACGGGCGAGTCCCGCCGTGGCGGCTCGGCCGGTCAGTCTTCGCGTGGCGCCTCGTCCGGCCAGGCCGCTCGAGGTGGTTCGTCGGCGGGCCAGCCCGCGCGTCGCGGCACCGCCACCGGTTCCGGCCAGGGCCAGGCGAAGGGCCGCGGCCAGTCCGCAGGCGGCGCCGCACCCGCCCGTCGCGGCGGCGCTGCGGCCTTCTCCTCGGGCACCCGCGCGGGCTCCCGGCGCTCGGGTCGCTGACCTCAGCATTCAGGGGTCGTGAGTGGTATGACCGGTTCTAACCGGCCGTGCCACTCACGACCCCTTTTTCGTGCGTGGGTCAGCTGGCCAGTGTCACGCACTTGATGACCGGGGCGGCCTCCGTGCCCGACGCGACACAGTCGATGCCCTTGCCGTCCGCGGGGATCGGGTAGCTGTAGACGATCGGGCCGTCGTTGTCGTCGCCGACCGAGAACCGCACGACGGTCGGCTTCCAGGATTCGGTGCCCTGCAGCAGCTTCGAGTAGTACGTGGTGTTCGGCTCGACGCCGGTGCCCATGCCCTCGCCGTCCGCGGTCAGCTCGTGCACCTGGAGGCGGTAGCCGCCTGCCGTGTACTTGCCCTGGCCTTCATGACCGGCCTCGGCCGAGGAGGTGCTCACGACCTGGTCGGCGACATCGGGTCCCGCGGTGACCGCGAGCGCCGTCCCGCCGATCGCCAGCAGCGTGACTCCCGCCGCGGCACCCATGATCACGCCTCGCTTGACGGTGAACTTCATCCGCGTGCTCCTTTGTCCCGGATTGTGTCGCTTAACTAGTACAATAAGACAAACGTAGCAGCGTGGATCATGCACCGACAACGCGCTGGCTGTGGCGATTGCCACCGGGAATCCAGGCAACCTGGACGGGATACGCGGCCAGATTGATTCACTGGCCTAGTTAAACAAGAGGGCAACCCTTGGCCACATGGCCCTTGTACTGGGTATCTGTTCACTGCGACCGTGAACCCGTGCCTCTTCTGGACTTCACTTCCGCAGACATGTACCCCGCACTCGACCGGCTGCGCACCGAGGAACCGGTCCATTGGAGCCCGGACCTCAACTCATGGGTGATCACCCGGTACGCCGACATCGCCGCCGCGCTGCGTGACCCCCGGCTCGGGTCGGGCAGCATGACCGAGCTGATCGACCGGCTCCCCGAGGCGGACCGGCTCAAGCTGCGGCCGCTGCGCGACTCGATCAACCTGTGGATGGGTGGCACCGATCCGGCCGCCCACAAGCGGATGCAACGGGTGATCAAGCGGTACTTCATGTCGCGAGAGCTGATGGAGGCGCTGCGTCCGCGCGTGCAGGCGATCACCGACGAGCTGCTCGACGAGCTGGTCCCGCGTGGCGGCTGCGAGATCGTCGACGACCTGGCCTATCCGCTGCCCGCGCGGGTGATGGCCGAGATGCTCGGCATCCCCGAAAAGGACCGTGACCTGCTGCCGCGCTGGTCGCGTGACATCACAGCGGTGTTCAGCCCGATCGACGTGCCCAAGCTGCTCGAAAGCCAGCAGAGCATCGTCGAGATGTCGGAGTACCTCCGCGAGGTCGTCGCCGACCGGCGCAGGCAGCCCCGCGAGGACCTGATCAGCCTGCTGGTCGCCGCGCAGGACAAGGGCGACATCGTCAGCGAGGACGAGATCCTCGCCAACTGCGTGCTGCTGCTGTTCGCCGGGCACGAGACCACCGGCGGCCTGATCAGCGCGGGCTTGAACCTGCTGCTGCAGCACCCCGAGCAGATGAAAGCGCTCCGCGCGGACCTGACATTGCTGCCCGGCGCCATCGAAGAGATGCTGCGCGTCGATGGCCCCGCTTCGCTCACCACCCGGTTCTCGAAAGAGCCAGTCGTGATCCACGGGCAGGAGATCGAGGCGGACCAGCACATCTACCTCGTGCTCGCCTCCGCCAACCGGGACCCGGAGCAGTTCGACGACCCGACCCGGTTCGACATCACCCGCACGGGCAACCGGCACCTGTCATTCGGGCAGGGCCTGCGCTACTGCCTCGGCGCCACGCTCGCGCGGCTCGAGACCGAGATCTGCTTCACCTCGCTGTTCGACCGGGTGGACGAAATCACGCCACACCCGGACGGCCCCACCCGTGAGCGGCGGGGCCCCTTCGTCAGCATGGTGACCGCGGCGCCGGTCACCTTCGGCTAGCTTCACGCTCCAGCATCGCGGCGCGGCGGTCCTCGAACCGCGAGGCCTGGGCTTCGAGGTTCTCGAGGAACTTGGCGAGTTCGTCGCGCGCGGTCTCGCCGACCTCGCCGAGTCCTTCGAGCTCGAAGACCTTCCAGTGGCGCAAAAGCGGCCAGATCACGTCGTCGTGGTGGATGCGCAGGTCGTAGATGCCTGCCTTGGCGATGAGCGCGGCCTTGCGCACGAAGCTCGGGATGATGTGCCCCGGCATCGCGAAACCGACCACCTCGTCGGTGATCGCGCGCATCATCTCGTCCGGCTGCAGCTGCAGCGAGGCCGTCACCAGGTTCCGGTAGAAGACCATGTGCAGGTTTTCGTCCGTCGCGACGCGCGCGAGCAGCTTCTCGCAGAACGGGTCCTCGGTGTACTTGCCGGTGTTGCGGTGCGAAAGGCGCGTCGCGAGCTCCTGGAAGGACACGTACGCCATGACGTGCAGCAACGGCTTGTCGCCACTGTCGTAGCCGGTCTGCATGACCTGCATCCGGGCGCGCTCCAGCTCGACCGGATCGACGGCCCTGGTCACCAGCAGGTAGTCGCGGATGGCGATGCCGTGACGGCCCTCTTCGGCGGTCCAGCGGTGCACCCAGGTGCCCCACGCGCCGTCGCGGCCGAAGGCGCGCTCGATCTCGCGGTGGTAGCTGGGCAGGTTGTCCTCGGTCAGCAGGTTGACCTCGAGCGAGGTCCGCGCGATCGGCGAGACCTTCGACTGCTCCGGGTCCCACGCCTCGCCGCCGAGGTCGGCGAAGTTACGGCCTTCGCTCCACGGGACGTACTCGTGCGGCATCCATTCCTTGGCCGAGACCAGGTGACGGTTGAGGTTCTCCTCGACCGTCGATTCGAGGTCGAGCATCAGGCGGGTGGTCGGCTCAAGGGCCATCGAGGGTCCTTCCTCAATTGGGGACAGGACCCAACTTACGGCACCGTAGGTTACGCAACCGTAAGTGTGACCAGAATCCGCCAAGTCCTCTCGCTGGCACCGTAGGTTACGCAACCGACAGCGTCCATAAAGAGTGTGACCAGAATCCGCCAAGTCCTCTCGCTGGCACCTCCGGTTACGCAACCGACAGCGTCCATAAGGAATGTGACTAGAATCCGCCAAGTCCTCTCGATCGGAGCACCGCCCGCTCGACTGGCCGGAAGACGACCAGTTCGATGCCGACACCGACCAGCAGGATCAGGAAGATCGCGGCCATCACCGTCGGCATGTCGTTGAACGAGGACCCCTGGTTCAGGTACGCGCCCAGCCCGATCCCCAGCTGCGGGGACAACGCGATGAGTTCCGCGGCCATCAGCGAACGCCAGGAAAACGCCCAGCCCTGCTTCAGCCCGGCCAGGAAGCCGGGCAGCGCGGCGGGCAGCAGGATGTGCCGCGCCGAAGCCAGCTTCCCCGCGCCCATCACCTGGCCCACCCTCGGCAGGATCGGCGGGATCTGGTCGATGCCGCTGACCAGGCCGTTCGCGATCGACGGGACCGAACCGAGCAGCACCACGAAGTAGATCGCGGCGTCGTTGATGCCGAACCAGAGGATCGCGGCGGGCACCCAGGCCACCGACGGCAGGCTCTGCAGCCCCGAAAGCAGCGGGCCGATCGCGGACCGCACCAGGCGGACCTTGGCCACCAGCAGCCCGAGCGGTGTGCCGATCAGCACGGCGACGGCGAACCCGAGCACCGCGCGGTGCACCGAGGTCCACACGTAGCCGAAGATCTTGGCGTCGGTCACCCCGCTCCAGAACTCGTCCCACACCGCTAGCGGGGCGGGCAGCTGGAACTCCGGCCAGATCGCCGCGGCCCACAGCGCCTGCCAGACGGCGATGAACAGGCCCAGCGCCACCAGCGGCGGCAGCACGGTGCGGGCGAACCGCACCGCGAGGCGCTCACCGCGCTGCGCCGCCGGGGTGTCCAGTGCGTCCAGGCCTGCCTCGACCGCCGAAAGATCGGCGGAGCGGTCAAGCTGCGGCATGGGTGCTGATCACCTCTCGGAGCCTCACGGTGATTTCGTCGGTCAGGCTTTCGCCGTCGACCCGGGCGTCCCACTCCTGCACGACCCGGCCTGGCCGCGACGAAAGCAGCACGACACGCTGACCCAGCCGGACGGCTTCGCGGACGTCGTGGGTCACGAACAGCACGGCGGTGCCGGTGCTGCGGTAGACCCGCAGCAGCTCGCCCTGCATGACGTCGCGGGTGATCGCGTCGAGCGCGGCGAACGGCTCGTCCATCAGCAGCAGCGCCTGCTCCGGCTGACCGTCGACACGCAGGGTCGCGGCCAGCGCCCTGGCGAGCGCGACGCGCTGGCGCATGCCGCCGGACAGCTCGTGCGGACGCTTCGACCCGACACCGCCCAGCCGGACGAGGTCGAGCAGCTCGGCGGCCTTCTCCTTGCGCTCGGCGCGGCCGAACCCGGCCAGCCGCAGCGGCAGCTCGACGTTGCGGGCGGCCGTCAGCCACGGCATGAGCGCGGCTTCCTGGAACATCACCGCCGGCCGGGAGGTGTTGAGCTTGATGGTGCCTTCGGTCGGCTTGTCGAGCCCGGCGACCAGGTTCAGCAACGTGCTCTTGCCGCAGCCGGACGCGCCGAGCAGGCAGACGAACTCGCCGGGCGCGACCTTCAGGTCCAGTCCGTCGAGCGCGGTGACCGCGCGGCCGGACCGGCCGAAGACCTTGCGCACACCGGTGAGTTCGACCGCGGTGCCGTTGCCGGTGGAAGCGGCGGTCTGGGGCAGGCTTGCAAGTGTCGCGCTCATCGGTGGTTCTCCCCTATTTGGTCAGTCCGGCAGGTTCCACAGCGGGTTTTCCGGCGGCCTTGAGCACTTCGTTGAGCGGACCGAAGTCGGCGAAGCCCTTGAGGTCGGCGACCGTCTTGACGACACCCGCGGTCACCGAGTCCTTGGCGAGCTGGCCGAATTCGGCGGAGATCGGGTCGAGGGTGAGCTCGATGCCACCGAACGCGCGGTCGAGCACGGCGACGTTGAGCGAGCTGCCCGCGAGCTCCTTCAGCGCGTCGTTGACCGTGGTCTTGGCCTCGGCCTGGTTGGCGGTGGCCCAGTCGATCGCGGCCGACTCACCCTTGATGACGGCGCGGACGGTGTCGGGGTGCTGCTGCAGGAACTCGCTGCGCACGATGACGACGGTGGACGGGAAGCGGCCACCCGGCCACAGGGTCTTCTCGTCGATGAGCACCTTGGCGCCCGCGTCCTGCACCAGGCGCGAGGCCCACGGCTCGGGCAGCCAGCCGCCGTCGACCTCGCCCTTCTTGAACGCGTCGAGCGTCTTCGGGTTGTCGAGGTTGGAGATCTTGACCTGGTCGGTCAGCTTGTTCTCCGAGAGCCACTTCTTGAGCGCGACGTCCTGGGTGTTGCCGAGCTGCGGCGTCGCGATGGTCTTGCCCTTGAGCTGGTCGGCCGAGGCGATCTCGGGCTTGACGACCAGCTGCGCGCCGCCGGACACCGCGCCCGAGACGAGCTGGATGGCGCCCTTCGACTTGGTGAAGGCGTTGATCGCCGGGCCGGAGCCGATGAACGCGATGTCGAGCGAGCTGCCGAGCAGCGCGTTGACCTCGTCGGGGCCCGCGTTGAAGGTCTGGGTGGTCAGCTTGGTGCTGCCGAGCTCCTTCTTGAAGAAGTCCTTCTTCACCCCGATCAGCGCGGGCGCGTGGGTCACGTTCGGGAAGTACCCGACGCGGACTTCGGCTGCGGTGTTCTGGGGAGCCGCGGCGGGAGCGGGGTCGCTGTCCGCACGCGAACACGCGGCCAGGCCTGCCGACAGCGCCAATCCGGCGAGTGTGGCGGCCAGCAGTCGAGTTCGGTTCTTCAGCACGGCGCGAGAGTCGCACGGTCATAC
Organism: Amycolatopsis sp. NPDC059657; assembly: GCF_042734395.1. Taxonomy (NCBI): domain Bacteria; kingdom Bacillati; phylum Actinomycetota; class Actinomycetes; order Pseudonocardiales; family Pseudonocardiaceae; genus Amycolatopsis; species Amycolatopsis sp. NPDC059657. The sequence goes on from NZ_JBHWEB010000010.1 coordinate 73,157, forward strand.
AGTGCAGTGCACGGTCATCCGCATCGCGAGAAAATCACCGAGTTCTCTTGACAAGGGCAGCGCTCACTGGTTCAGCAAGAGTGAGACATCGCCGAACTCGTGCCAAAGATAGCGATGTTCCAACGCTGCCCGGTAGGCCTTCTCAACCACTGAGGAGCCGGCCACCGCTTCGAGTAACAGCAGGTGGGAAGCTTCCGGCGCGTGCAGGCCGGTGACCAGGCCGTCGACCACCCTCGCCGGCCTGTCCGGCCCGAGCACAAGCCCCGTCCACCCTTCGGAACCGCCGGGCGCGGCCGACTCGAGTGCCCTGACCACGGTGGTTCCGACGGCGATGACCCGGCCACCTTCGCCGCGCACCCACTCGACCAGCCGCGCGGTGGTCACGGGCACCCGGAACCACTCGTCCTGGGGAGGCTCGTGCGACTCCAGCGACGAGACGCCGGTGTGCAGCAGGATCGGCGCGAACAGCACCCCCCGGCTGACCAGCCGCGTGACCAGCTCGGCCGTGAACGGCCGCCCGGCGCTGGGCATCTCCGCGCTGCCGGGGTCGTGGCCGAACACGGTCTGGCAGTTCTCGATCGGCCAGCGCCTGGGCACGTAGCCGTAGCTGATCGGCCTGCCGACGCGAGCCAGGAACGCGGTCACCCTGCCTTCGACGACGACTTCGGCATGCCACAGGCGACCATGCTGTTCGGTGAGCACCAGTTCGGCGCCAGCCGGTAAACCGAAACGGTCACCCTGACGCGCTTTCAGATACGGACCAGTGGGTGTCCGTAATTCGACCACCCAGGTGTGCTCGCCGAGTTCGGTCGAAAAATGCGCCACGATCCCCGGAGTGGTCGTGTCGACGGCCGCGGGCAAGGTCGCCGAGGTGTTGACGACCAGCAGGTCGCCCGGTTTCAGGAAACGGCCCAAGTCAGTGAACGTGCTGTGTTCGACGCCGTGCGGATCCGCGACGAGCAGGCGGACCTCATCGCGGGCGAGACCGCGGGCCTCGGGCGGCGCGCTGGCGTTCAATTCGGACGGCAGCTCGAATCGAATGGTCATAACTTGCTCGCCTGGTATCGGCCGCTCGGCACCCGCCCGCTGAGCAGGCGCAGGAAAGCGGGCACCACCGTTTCCGGCTCGGGGCGGTCGGAGATGTCTTCGCCGGGGAACGCGCGCTGGTGCATGGCGGTGCGCATGTCACCGGGATCGAACGCGTAGACGGCGAGTTCGGGATTCTCGACGCCGAGCACGGCGGTCAGCTGGTCGAGCGCCGCCTTGGCCGAGCCGTAGCCGCCCCAGCCTTCATAAGCCTCGACAGCGGCATCGGAGCTTACGTTGATGATCGTGCCCTTGGCGGCGATGAGCGCGGGCAACACGAGCTGGCTCAGCGCGAGCGGCGCGAACACGTCGACGCGGTAGACGGCGGCGAGTTCGTCCAGCGGATAGCCGCCGAGCTTCGGCTGCGGACTCGGCCCGAGCAGGCTGGCGTTGTTGACGAGCAGGTCCAGTTCCGGCCCGGCGGCCGCGGCCAGCTCGGCCCGATGCGCGGGATCGGCGATATCGCCCGCGATCGCGTGCGCGCCGGTTTCTTCGGCGACCCGGCGCAGCGCGTCCTCGCCGCGCGCGTCGATGACGAGCGTCCAGCCCTGGACGGCGAGCGCTCGGGTGAGTGCGAGCCCCAGCCCGGCCGAAGCGCCGGTGATGAGTGCGACAGGCATTGGTGTCCTCTCGGAAGCGGTCACCATCCATGCTGAAACCTCCATATTGCTTGAGGTCAAGTGGCGCACTGCGGGGTGCGGGCTAAACTCCGCCCGTGCCGGGCGACGGTGGACGAGAACGAACACACGGCGTGCTGGTCGCGGCGTGCCTCGCGGCCGGTGTGGTGCTCGGGCTGGTGGCCATGACGGTCAAGGGCAGCGATCCCAACCACACGGCCTTCGACACGGCGTTGTCCACCACCACCGGTTTCGTCTACCTCGGCGCCGGCGCGACCGCGCACGCGCGGCGGCCGACAAACCGGGCCGGGCTGCTGATGGCCTGGGTGGGACTCCTGTTCTTCACCGAAGACCTCAAGCTCTCGACCAACCCGGTGCTCTTCACGCTGGGCCTGCTCTTCTCCACCGCGTCCGGGCCGGGAATCGTCCACCTCGTGCTGGCTTTCCCTGACGGCGAGCTGAAGTCACGATGGGAGCGGCTGCTAGTCGTCGCCACCTACACGGTCTCGTTCGGGCTGGCATTGGCGATCATGCTGGTCGGCGACTCGCGGGGGCTCAGCCCGCATCGTGAGCCGAACCTGCTGCTGATCACGCCGGACGACGGTCTCGCCGAGCTCTTCGACCGCTGCCTGGAGGGCGTCGGCGCGCTGATCGCGGCCGGGGTGATCACCGTGCTCGTGTATCGCTGGGTGACCGGGAAGCTGCCCCAGCGACGGCTGCTGACGCCGGTGCTCGTGGTCGCGCTGACCGGCGCGTGCCTCTCGGTGGTGGGCAATCTCGCCGGGGCGAACGGCGGCGCGGGACCGGGCGGGCCTGTCATCCGGACCATTTACAACCTCGTCTTCTGCCTGTGGCCGCTCGCGTTCCTGCTCGGCGTCCTGCGTGCGCGGATCGGGTCGGCCGAGCTGGCCCGGCTGCTCGCCGACCGCGACGAGGGCAGGCTGTCCGCGCTCGTCAAAGACGACGCCGTCTGGCAGGACAGCCATTCGTACAACGCGCTGACCGCCGCCGCCGGGCTGGTGCGCGACAACCAGCGACTGGCCGCCGAGCTGGAGAAACAGCTCGCCGAGGTCCGCGAATCGCGGGCCAGGATCGTCTCGGCCAGCGACAACGAGCGCCGCCGCGTCGAGCGCGACCTGCACGACGGCGCCCAGCAACGGCTGGTGAGCGTGCTGCTCAGTGTCCGGATGGCCCGCCAGCGGCTCGGCGATTCGCTCACCCCCGAGCTCGACGAGGTGCTCACCGCGACCGCCGCCGAACTGCAGGTCGCGATCACCGAACTCCGCGAGCTCGCCAGGGGCATCCGGCCGCGCATCCTGACCGAGGACGGCTTGGTGCCCGCCATCCGCTCACTGGCCGAACGGGTGCCGCTGATCATCCAGCTGCACCTCGGCGAGATCCCCCGGCTGCCCGATCCCGTCGAGCTGACCGCGTACTTCGTCGTCTCGGAGTCGCTGACCAACACGCTCAAGCACGCGCGGGCGTCGCGGGTCTCGATCGAGGTCGTCATCGACAACGGCGTGCTGCGGCTCGAGGTCACCGACGACGGCGTCGGCTGCGCGGAGCTCAGCGCCGACGGCACCGGCCTGAGCAACCTGCGCGACCGCGTGCGCGCGCTCGACGGCGAGCTGATCGTGCACAGCGCGGTGAAAGCGGGGACCAGCGTCCTGGCCGTGATTCCGCTGGGGTCGTGAGTGGTACGGCCGGGGTTTTTGGGGCGGGGGACGGACAGCCAAAAAAGCGGCGGCGCCAAGCCGCGAGGGGGGTGGGGGAGGACCCAA
>NZ_JBHWEB010000010.1:76650-80701 GCF_042734395.1 Amycolatopsis sp. NPDC059657
GGGCGCCACTGGCCCGGGCGCGTTAGACGGTGGGGTCGGTGTGTGGGCGGGCCCTTATCCCGCGGCCGTACCACTCACGACCTAAGCGAGGCCTCGCACAGCGCGGGCGGGTGGCCGGTCACCCCTGATCGCGGCGACCATCTCCAGTACCTGACGGGTCCGGCGCACCTCGTGCACGCGGAAGACCGCGCAGCCGTCGGCCGCCGCGAGCGCGGTGGAAGCGAGGGTGCCGTCGACGCGTTCGGCCAGTTCGACGCCGAGCGTCTCGCCGACGAAGTCCTTGTTGGACAGTGCCATCAGCACCGGCCAGCCCGTGGCGACGAGCTCACCGGCATGCCTCAGCAACTCCAGGCTGTGCCAGGTGTTCTTGCCGAAGTCGTGCGTCGGGTCGATGAGGATCCCCTCGCGAGGCACGCCCAATGCCACCAAAGCCTCGGCATGGCGGGTGGTCTCTTCGATGACATCGGCGACGACGTCCGGGTAGCGCACGCGGAACGGCCGGGTGCGGGGCACGGCGTGGCCGGTGTGCGAGCAGACGTAGCCCGCGCCGAACTCGGCCGCGACCTCGGCGAGCTTCGGGTCGGCTCCCGCCCAGGTGTCGTTGATGAGGTCGGCGCCCACCTCGCAGGCCAGCCTGCCGACCTCGTGGCGCCAGGTGTCGACGCTGATCACGACTTCGGGGTAGCGAGCCCGGATCTCCTCGACGAACGGGATGACGCGGCGGAGTTCCTCGTCGACGTCGACGTCGGCTCCGGGGCCGGCCTTCACTCCCCCGATGTCGATGATGTCGGCGCCCTCGCCGACCGCGCGGCCGACGGCGGCGAGCGCGGTCTCGTCGGAGAAGGTGGCGCCCTTGTCGTAGAAGGAGTCGGGGGTGCGGTTGACGATCGCCATGACCAGCGCGCGGTCGGCAGCCACACGACGGCCCCGGAAGGTCAGCTCGATCACAAGCCGACCTTACCGGGGCCGCGACGGGTCAGACGAGCAACAGGAACAGCAGGCCGTTAGGCGTGCCGAGGCCGGTCACGTTGTCGTAGCCACCGGTCGTGTGGATCGTCAGATTGGGATAGTCGAACAGCCGCGCCGAGCGCACGAGGCCGCCGGAGGCGTCGACGCCGTTGACGTAGTCGACACGGGCGACCGCGCCGTCGACGTGCTTGGTGTCGGCGATCGCGGAGGTCCGCGAGGTCACCTTGTAGATCATCGGGTTGATGAACCCGTGGTGGAAGTGCGTCAGGCTGTCCGCCACCGCCATCACGCCCGCGAACACCGGCGACGCGAGGCTGGTGCCGCCGATGCGGTACTGGTCGTAGTGCGCGCCTTCGGGGAACGTCTGCGTCTGGCCGACCAGGAACCCGGTGTTCGGGTCGCCGACGGCGGAGATGTCAGGGACGACCCTGCCCTTCTTGCCGCCGGTCTGGTTCTGCGTCGAAAGCGCGTCGGGGACGACGCCCTTCTGGTAGAACGGCTGCTCGAACAGGCGGCTGGTGCCACCACCCGAGCCACTCGTGTACGCGCCGGGGAACGCGGGCGTGTACGTGCCGTTGGTCAGCGTGCTCTTGCCGGTCTCCCAGCCGGTCTCGAAGATCCGCTTGCCGTCCTTGCCGATCGCGAGGCTGGTGCCGCCGACCGCGGTGATCCACGGCGCCGACGCGGAGAAGTCGGGCGACGGGGTGCCGAGGCGGGCGACCTCGTCGCCGTTGTCACCGGACGAGAAGTACACGCCGATGCCCTGGAGCACGGCCTGCAGCGAGATCTGGTTGAACGCCTTCACCTCGTCTGCGGGGATGTCCTCGCCGGTGTCGCCGTAGGAGTTCGAGACGATGTCGGCCTTCTGGCCGGCGACCACCCAGTTCAGCGCGATGTCGAGCGAGAGGTCCTGGCAGTCGGACCCGCCGACGTAGAGGATGTCCGCGCCGGGCGCGAGCCCGTGCGCCGCCTCGACGTCGAGGGTCTCCTCGCCGTACCAGCCCGCGGCGTCGCAGCCGTCCGGCCCTTCGAGGTCGGGGTTGACCGGGAAGACCTTCTGCGAGAACTGCGAGGCCTTCAGCGGGTGCGCCGGGTCGTTGCGGCGGGCGTACTCGCTGGCGTCGGCGTAGATGGTCGGCGAGGCGAACGCGTCGATGATCGCGATCGTGGTGCCGCGGCCGTCCGCGCCGAGCTTCGCGGCCGTGTCGAGGCCGTAGGCCGACCGCAGCTGCGCCGGGGTGTACCCGCAGGGCGCGTACGGGAGCTGCTTGCCGTTGTAGGCCGGGTCGGTGGTGTCGGTCTTCTCGCCGTAGTACGTGCTGCACGGCGCCGCGTTGCGGAAGCCGGGGCCGGGCGGGACGTCCTGCGGCTTGTCACGGCCGTCGGTGTGGTTCGGCTTGAACAGGTTGGTCGCCTGGTCGACGCCGATCACGCCGAGCACGTCCTTGGCGAGCGCGGCGGGCACCGACAGGTTCTTGTCGGCAGCACGCAGCGTCTGCCCCTTGACCGCGTACTTGCCGAGCTTGATGTCGAACGCCTTCTGCACCTGGTCGGCGGTGCCGGTCGCCTCGACGTACGCCCGGTTCGACGGCACCGAGCCGACGGCGAACCCGGCGCCGGAGAGCCAGGTCTTGACCGCGCCGACCGTGGCGTCGGTGGCCGAGAACCGGTCGCGCACCTGCGCGGCGCTCAGGTACTTGCGGTAGGACGGGCCGCCCGGCTCCGAAACGGACCGCGCCGCGGCTTCGGCGGCGGCCTGGTCACGCAGGTTGAGGTAGACCCGGAACGTCAGCTTCGCGCTGGGCGCGGCGTCGGCGACCTTGGCTTGGGGCGTCGCCCAGGTGGGATGCGACTCGGGGATGTCAGACCGTCCTTGGGCGGAAGCGGCTGACGGAGCCGCGGCGGCGAACCCTCCCACCACCGCGAGCGCAACCAACATCGTAAGGGTTCTTCGCACAGGGACTCCCTTTCATGAACCGTCCACGACTGCGCGGACAACGGGAGACCCTAAATCCGATCACCGGTACTAGGAAGCGAAAAAATGACCACATTTAAACCGTTATCTAAGCCGCCTGAATTCGCCACTTCAGTGTAAAAATGCGAAAGCGGGCGCTAAATCCGATTTGCCCGCCGGGCAATCGTGCCGAAATGCGCTCGGACGCCTGGAACGTCCGGTTCCGCCGCCGTCCACAACTGTTGACACGATCCAGGGCCACAGATGTCACTCAGTGCGGCTAACCTACTTTCGATGGGCCCACCCTCGCTGACGATCCGTCCCGCGCAGCCGCGGGACGCCGCCACGCTGCTCAAGCTTCAGCTCGCTCTCGACGATGAGAGCGAGTTCATGTTGCTGGACAGGGGCGAGCGGGCCGACGACCCCGGCGAGGTGCGTGCCCGCCTGCAGGCGATCGCGGACGGTATCGACTACTCATTCGTCCTTTTGGCCGAATACGAAGGTGGACTCGTCGGCTATATCGACGTGGCCGTACTCCCGTATGCCCGCAGCAGGCGCACCGGATACGTGGTCATGGGGGTCACTGCCGACGCACAGGGCAAGGGCATCGGAAAGGCTTTGCTCGCCGAAGCCACCCAATACGGCGCGGGCCTGGGCCTGCGAAGACTCGAACTGACCGTCATGACGTACAACCATTCGGCCATCGGCCTCTATCTCGCGTCCGGCTTCCAGGTGGAGGGCCTGCGCGCGGCCTCCATCGACCACGGCGGCATCGCCGTCGACGAGTACTACATGGGCCTGCTGCTCAGCCCCGAGTCCTGGGAGAACTGACCCTCGCGTGACCACCAGGCTGTGGTTTAGGTCACTCTCACGAGGCGGCTTTGGCTGGAAGCCGATCTTTCCGGCAGCCACTAATACGGCGTTCAACAGCCTTTTCCGGGCTTGTCAACGCTGTTTCCCCGGGGTGATCTTCGTACATTCCCGGACTATTCGATCATCGTCGCCTTCCATGTGGGTGTCGTGTGTGTTGGGGGGGGGGGGGGAGAGAGGGGCGACAAAAAAAACAACCCCAAAGAAAAAACCGACGAGGCCAAAAGAAAAAAGCGGGGGAGGAAAAAGAGGGCGGGG
>NZ_JBHWEB010000010.1:80711-140342 GCF_042734395.1 Amycolatopsis sp. NPDC059657
TTTAACTTTCCACTACCCCTAGCTACTCCTCCAGTGGCGGTGGTTTGTGGTTTTGCGGTTCTCCCCCTCGCTCTCACCCCCCCCCCAACAACCCCCACGACCCCTCAGAAGCTCAGGCGGACCTCGTCGATCTTCAGCTGCTGGAAGAACTTCGGCGCGGTCGCGGCCGCCCAGGTGCTGGCCACCTCGACCCGGACGAACTTCGTCCAGGTACGCGGGAAGTCGACGAACTGGACACCCCGCGCGCTCGGCAGCTGGGCGGTCTTGATCGCGGTCCAGGTGACGCCGTCATCCGAGACCGACACCGTGTAGTCCTTGATGCGAGCGGACTGTTCGGTCGCCGACCGCGCGTAGCTGACCGACCATTCGCGCTGGTTGACGGCCAGCGAGGACACCGGCAGCTTCGCCGGGAGCTTGAAGTCCAGCGAAACGGGCAGCTTGCCGCCGTTGTCCCAGAAGTTCTGGAAGTTCCCGTCGACCAGGTTGGCCGCCGGCGCGGTCGCCGTTTCGGCGGTGGCCGACACGGTCACCAGCTGACGCGGCCAGTCGAAGAGCCGGCCGCCGAACGTCTGCACCTTGAGCACCGTGTCGTTCGCGTCCCAGGTGATCCCGTCGACGGTGAGCGTGCCGTCGCGCTGGCTGAACCGCAGCGCCTTGCCGGTGCGCAGGTCACTCACCCGGCCGACCAGATAGCCGTTGTCGCGGACCTTGAGCGTGTTCCCGGTCGACGGCGCTGTCAGCACGTGGATGTACTGCTGGCTCTCGCGGTTCTTCTTGACCGTGGTCACGCCGTGCGCGCCGTCGTTCCAGAAGCCCGGCTGCAGCCCGCCGCGGGAGTAGCCGCCGCCCTCGGTGCCGTCGATCGACTCCTTGATCGGCGCGATCGTCTGGGCGAACCAGTTGTTGTACGCCTCCTGCTTGGGCGGGAACCTGCCGTTGATCATTGCGGTTTCGGCCATCAGCGATTTGATCGACGAGCCGGTGTTCGTGATGTAGCGGCCGAGGTTGAGCTGGGCGCTGACGTCCTGATCCGACCCCGTGTACCACCAGGAACCCTTGTCCGGCAGCTTGAAGCAGGCCTCGGTGAGGCGCGGCGCCGGCGTGTAGGTCGCTTGTGGATAGTCGTATGCCGGCGTCATGCCGACCTTCTGCTCGTTGCTGATCGTGTCCATGATCGGCGTGTCTTCGTTGTTGTTGCTGAGCAGGAAGTTCGGCCGCTCGGCACGGATGCGCTCGTAGAGCTTGTTGCGCTCCCAGTAGGCGTTGTCGTTGTCGATCCAGAACCCGGACAGGTCAGGGTAGTTCTGCATGACCTCGACGATGTTGTCGTAGCTGTACTCGCCGAAGCCGTCGCGCGTGGTCAGGTCGACGTTCTTGCCCTTGTACGCCGAGTACGCGGCCGAGTCGAGCTGCTCCCAGCCGCCTTCCGTGTGCCACTGCGGGTCGTCGGTCATGTAGAGGATGACGTGCAGGCCCTTGGCCTTGGCCGCGTCGATCGTCTCGCGCAGGAAGTCACGCTCGGTGTGCGCGCTGCCGGGGATCTTCGACGGCCACGCGCGGCCGTAGCCGAGACGGCTGTGGAACGAGGCGAGCACCAGGTACTTGGCGTTGAGCTTCTGCGCCTCGTCGACCCAGTAATCGGCCTTCCAGCCGCCGTCGGTGATCGCCTTCTCCCACGACGCGCCATCGCGGAAACCTGGCGCGGTGCGCATGCCCCAGTGCAGGAAGAGCCCGCCCGAGGCGTCACGCAGCCAGTCCTGGCGCGGGTTGAACAGCTCGGCCGAGGCCTGCTGGGTGGTGGTGACGACGCCGAGCAGCGTCGTCATGGCCGCCGCGAGAACGGCCAATCTCCGTACGAGTTTCATGATGCCGCCGTCGCGTAGGACGAGCCGATCCAGGCTTCGTCGATCCCCAGTTTCTTGTAGTGCTTGGTGTCGCTCGACGCCGACCACGTGCTGGTCACCTGGACACGCACGTACCGGCTGGTCACCGTGGCCAGGTCGAGGAACGCGACGCCACGGTGGCTGGCGAGCTGGCCGGTCTTGACCGCGCTGCCCCAGTTCTGTCCGTCGCTGGACACGTAGACCTTGTAGTCCTTGATCCGCGCGGACTGCTCGGTGCCGGATTTGGCGTAGCTGACCGAGTCCTCACGCTGGTTGAGGCCGACGTACTGGACCTTCTTCGCCGAGCCGAGGTCGAAGTCCACATTGACCGGCAGTGTCTTGTTGCTGTCCCAAAAGGACAGATAGCTGCCATCGCCGATGGCGGGCGCGGACTGCCCGTTGGCCTTCTCGGTGACCGTCGCCGGGTCGTAGACGCCCGCACGGCCCGCGGTCTCGACCTTGAAGACGGTGTCGTACTGGTCCCAGCCGGACAGTCCGGTCAGCGTGAGGGTGCCGCCACCCTGACTGAAGCCGATCGCCGCGCCCGTGCGCAGGTTGGTGACCTTCTTGACGCGATAACCGTTGTCGCGAACCTTGAGTGTGCTCGTCGACGGCTTCGTCAGCACGTGGATGTATTGATTGTCCTTGTTGGACTTGCTGATCGTGGTGACGCCGTGCGCGCCGTCGTTCCAGAAGCCGGGCTTGAGGCCACCACTCGAGTAGCCGCCACCTTCGGTACCGCCGATCGACTCCCAGATGTCCTCGAGATAGCCGTTGGCGAAATTGTTGAAGGCCTCCTGCTTGGCGGGGAACTTGCCGTTGACCATGGCGGTCTCGGCCATCAGCGACTTGATCGACGACCCGGAGTTCGCGATGAACCGGCCGAGCGTGAGCTTGTAGTCCACTGTGGAGTCCGTACCGCTGTACCACCAGGCGCCGCTGCTCGGCAGCTTGAAGCAGGCCTCGGTGAGCCGTGGCTGGGCCGTGTAGGTCGCTTGTGGATAGTCGTAGGACGGCGTCATGCCGGTCTTCTGCTCGTTGCTGATCGTGTCCATGATCGGCGTGTCTTCGTTGTTGTTGCTGAGCAGGTAGTTCGGCCGGTCCGCGCGGATCTTCTCGTACAGCCCGTGCGATTCCCAGTACGCGTTGTCGTTGTCGATCCAGAAGCCGCCGAGGTCGGGGTAGCGCTGCATGACCTCGAGAAAGCTGTCGTAGCTGTACTGGCCGAAACCGTCCCTAGTGGACAAATCGACATTCTTGCCCTTGTACTTCGAATACCCGGCCGAGTCGAGCCACTCGTGGCCGCCTTCGGCGTGCCACTGCGGGTCGTCGGTCATGTAGTTGATGACCTTGAGACCCTGCGGCTTGGCCGCGGCGACGAGCTCGCCGAGGAAGTCCCGCTTAGTGGCACAACTACCGGGCACGCTGGACGGCCAAGCCTTCGAGTAACCGAGTTTGCTGTGGAACGAGGCCAGAACGATGTACCGCGCATGCAACTTCTTGGCCTCGGTGACCCAGTACGCCGCCGACCAGCCACCGTCGGTCACCGCTTTCTCCCAGGCGGCGCAACTGGTGTAGCCCGGCGACGTGCGCATTCCCCAGTGGAGGAAGAGCCCGGCCTGGCCGTCACGGAGCCATTGCTGGCGCGGGTTCTGCAACTCGGCCGACGCGGGGGCCGCAGCGAAGAGCCCGAACGCGGTCACCATCGCGGTCAGGGCGACGGTCGCCCTGCGCAGGATGGAACGTCTGCCTGACATCGGCGACCTCCACTGGTCTGATCCACCCGGTGGTGTACCCGACGCGCGCCCGGCGGTCAATACTTAGGTCGGACCACTGGCCTCCGACCTTGTCACAGGTGTACCAAAGTATGCGGCCGTACGGGTTAAATATCTGATATATGACCGAAGACATCTGATCTCTTCTTGACGATCGGGCGTTCACCCGAGTAGACGTATCTCATGCAAGTGACACACACGAGCTGAGTCACTCGCAGCAGGGCGACACGCTCGCCCCCAAGGACTGGTCGGGATGCCGACGGACGGCGGATCGGCATCCCGGCCACCCTTGAAATTCTGCGCCGCATCACCCGGCCCTTCCTTGCAGCAGGAGGACAACGAATGTCCGAAGATCAACCACGCCTTTCGCGTCGGTCGATGCTCACCGGGGCGATGGGCGCCGTCGGCGCGCTCGCGCTGCCCGGGACGACCGCCTGGGCGGATGAGGTGCTCTCCCCCATCGGGACGGTCGCGGCTCCGTCCGACTGGTCACGCGCGGTGGTCGACTCCACGATGAAGCGGTACACCCCCGCCAACCTGGGCGGCTGGGGCTACACACGTGGTCTGTACCTTTACGGTCAGTACCTGTTCTACAAGCGGACAGGCGAGAAGAAGTACCTCGACTACATCATCGCCTGGTACGACCGGTTCATCAAAGAGGACGGCATCTCCAACAGCTTCACCAACCTGGACTCGATGCGGTCCTGCCAGATGCTGCCGCTGCTCTACACCGAGACCGGCAAGCAGAAGTACAAGACCGCGGCCGACCAGCTGCGCAAGAAGTTCCCCGGCTACAAGCGCACCAGCGACGGCGGCATGTGGCACGCCAGCAGCAAGACCGGCCAGCTGTGGGCCGACGGTGTCTACATGGCACAGCCGTTCCTCGCGCTGTACGGCAAGACGTTCAACGACCCGGCGTACTGCTACGAAGAGTCGGCCAAGAACGTCATCGTCTACTTCACGCACCTCAAGGAGCCCGCGAAGGGCCTGCTGTACCACGCTTACGACGAGGACGGCTCCGAGTCGTGGGCGTCAGGTGCGGGTCACCACTCGAAGTACCACTGGGCCCGCGCCATCGGCTGGACCGCGATGACCGCGATCGACCTCCTCGAGGTGCTGCCGGCCGGTCACCCCCGGCGCGCCGGCTTGATCGAGGTCGTGAAGTTCCTCGCCGACGGCTTCAAGAAGTACCAGGACCCGGCGACCGGCCGCTGGTACCAGATCGTCGACCGCGGCAGCGACTCGAAGAACTGGCTCGAGACCTCGGCCTCGTCGATGTACACGTTCATGATCTCGCGTGGCGTCGAGCGCGGGTACCTGGATCCGTCATACAAAACGGTGTCGGACAAGGGATACGCCGGCGTGCTGCAGAAGGTGAAGGTCGGCTCGGACGGGCTCACCAACATCACCGACATCTGCGAAGGCACCAACGTCGGCGACACGTCCTACTACTACGCCCGCGCCCGCAACACCAACGACTTCCACGGCCTCGGCGCCTTCCTCGTCATGAACGAGCAGTTCATGAAAACCCCGTAGGCATCCGGCTCGCTCAGGCCCCGGCCGCGCTTCCTGCGGCCGGGGCCCTTTGCGTACCAAGGCTTCCGGGGTCGTGAGCGTTGCGGGCGGTTCTATTGAGGGGAAGGGCAAATGTGGCGTGCTCCGGGCAGGCCGGCGGGGCCGTCACTTCGCGAGGCTCGGACAGGCCGCGAGTGGTGACTCTGCCGCATCCAACGGAGCAGAGTCACCACTCGCGCATGCCCTTTCGCACTTGAACGAGGGGTTCCCCTGGCCCACGGCCTGGCCACGCGAGACCAGGGGTCGTGAGTGTTTAGACCGGTTAGAACCGGCCGTACCACTCACGACGCCACGTTTGGGTTTCCGGGCAATAACCGCCCGCAACGCTCACGACCCAGATTGGCTGGGCTTGCCGAAGGGAACCTTCGCCAGCCCGGGGAGGCACTCTCAAGCCTCAGGTGGGCGTGAAGTGAGGGGGCCGTTAGGTGCGTAGTACGCACTCGGGGGCACCCTCGCTTCACGATGGGGCTCTGGCATGGGCGAAGGGTTCCCCTGCTCCGCTCGCTGCACTCCGCTCGCTGCAGCAGGGAACCCCTCGCCCGTACGCCCGCAAGCGGCACCGCGGACTCCCGGCGCGGGGGTCGTGAGTGGTACGGCCGGTTAGAACCGGCCGTACCACTCACGACCCCAGGTCGGTGAAGGCTCCCTTCACATATTGAGGGGAACCGCGAAGGTGGCGTGCTCGTGGACTCGGGTTGAGTGAAGGAGGCCCTCACCCAGCTGCACTGGGGCGCGCCACCTTTGCGTTCCCTTCAATGGTCGCGCGGTTCCGCGACACGGGCGGGGTTCTTTGCGTACCAAGGCTTCCCGGCCGACATGCTCACCTGGGGTCGTGAGCGTTGCAGGCGGTTCTAACCGCCCGCAACGCTCACGAGCCCTTTAGCAGTTGGTCGAGGAGTCGGCGGTCTTGATGCGGAGTGCGCCGCCGGTGGTGTTGGCGCTGTCCTTCACGCAATAGCCTGCCGCGGTCTGGAAGTCCAGGTCGGACGGGCTGTTCGAGCCGCGCTGGGCGGTGAAGTGGTCGAAGGACACGTTGGTGCTGTTGTTCACGATGACCGCGGGGCGGCCGTCGTTCTTGGCGAACTTGACCGAGCTGTTGATGAACTTGATGTTGGACGCGAAGTGCACGTACCAGCCGAAGGCCGGGCGGGTGCCGATGCTCTTCGGGTTGTAGTCGGTCGGGCTGTTGCTGGGGACGCCAGTCGACATGGTGCCGTTGCCGCCGGGGACGCTCAGGTTGACGTTGGTGAACGTCACGTCACTGACCCGGTTGGCGGCGCTGTTGCCCCAGATGGTCGGGCTGAAGTTGGTGCCCGTGTGCGAGCTCGTGATGTTGTCGAAGGTGATGTTGCTGATCGAGCCGATGCCAGGGTTGTTGCCGCAGCGTTTGCGGGTGCCCACCTTCATCGTGATCGGCGAGTAGGAGCCTGCGATGGAGATGTTCTTGTAGTGCACGTCGGAGATCTTCGAGCCGTCCATCGAGACGATGCCGATGCCCGACTTGTGCGCGCCCTTCAACGTGATGTCGGTGAAGTTGTAGCCCGTGAAGTCGCCGCAGGTCTCCGAGCCGAACATCAACGCGTTACAGCACACCGCCGAGAGGTCGGCGTTGGTGACCGTCACGTTGCCGTTGGGCAGTTTCTTGCCGAGCGCGTAGTCGCTCTTGAACACCAGCGCGTCGTCGTTGGCCGCGATCTTGGCGTTGGTGATCTTGACGTTCGTGGTGCTGATGATGTTCCAGCCGTCGCGGTCGCTCGCGGTGTCGATGACGAGCTTGTCCGAGACCACGTTGGTGCAGCCGTTGATCAGCGCGGCGAAGTGGCCGCCGCGGCGCAGCTTGATCCCGCTCAGCGTGAGGCCGTCGCAGCGGGTGATCGACAGGATCTTGTCGGCCTGGCCTGACTTGGGGTTGCCGGTGATCAGGTGGCCGCCGCCGTCGATGGTGCCGCCGCCGGTGAAGCCGATGTTCTTCAGGTTGTCGCCGTAGAACATCGCGTTGTGGAAGTGGCTGTGCCCGTAGTCCTGGTACTTGTCGTACGGGTTGGCTTCCGGCGCGTCGTAGCCACTCGCGCTGCCGGTGATCGTCGTGCCGGACGGCACGTTGACGATGACGTCGCTCTTGAGGTGCACCGTGCCTGCCAGCACGTAGGTGCCGACGGGGAATTCGACGATGCCGCCGCCCGCCTTGTTCGCCGCCGTGATCGCCTTGTCGACGGCGGGGGTGTCGTTGGTCGAATCGCCTGACTTGGCGCCGTAGTCGGTGACCTTGTACACCGCGCCCGGAGCGGCGGACGCGACTTCCGTCCCCATGGCCACCAGGCTCGCCACGGCGAGCGTGACGAGCGCGAACCGGCTTCGATTGGGTTTCACTGCAGACCGCCTTGTCTGAAGAAACGTACTCAGGACTGGACGGCGGTCAACCCAGTCAAGCACACGAAAACCAGCCCCCACAAGGATTTCAGGCCCCGAGTTTCAGCCCGCCGCGCAGCATCGCGAAGCCGAGTTCGGCCGCTTCGGACGCTTCGGGCGAACGGGCATCGGCGGTCATTCCGCCCGCGAGCGCGGTCGCGTTGTCGGTCGCCAGCGTCCAGATGACGGCGACGATCTGCGCGGCCGCGAGCCGGGCGGCCGGGCCGCTGACGGCGGTCGTTTCGGCGAGGGCGGAAGCGACCGCCTCGAACGAGCGGGCGTTGAACTGGAGCATCCGCGCGGCCAGCGCCGGTGTCTCGAGCACCATCTTGTACAGCGCGAGCACCTGCGGTTCGTCGTTGAGCCCGGTGATCGGGTCACGGCGGCTCAGCCCGTCGACGAAATGGTCGCGCAGCGCGGTCAGCGGGGACTGCCGCGCGGCGCGCAGCCGGATCACCCGGCCGCTTTCCGTTTCGTGGTCGGCGAAACGGTGCAGCACCAGGTCCTCTTTGGTCGGGAAGTACGCGAACAGCGTGCGCTTGGACACCTCCGCCGCGTCGGCCACCTGAGCCACCGACACCTGATCGAATCCGGCATCGAGGAACATCGAGATCGCCGCGGCGGAGATGGCCTCCCGCGTCCGCTGTTTCTTCCGTTCACGCAGTCCTGGTCGGTCACTCACTCCGGCAGCGTATCTGCAAATTGCGTTTTATACCCGGTGCACATCTACACCTGTTGCAGACCGGGCTTGCCAGCCTGGACGACATAGCTGCGGTCGGTCGCGATGGTCACCTTCCCGATCGCGCCCTCGGTCGTGTCGGACACGGTCACGAAATCGGCCCGCACCTGCGCCTGGCTGGCGGTCATCCGGACATAGCCACGCTTGCCACGGCAGTACTTGACGTGCGGGTTGTTCGCGTACCAGGCCGCCGACGGGTCCGTGGCGTCATCGGAGTTGCTGGTGACCGAGGTGGTGACGAACTCGGAGCCGATGATCGGGTCGCTGTGGTTGAAGTAGTCGCGCCGCAGGTCGGCGGCCCAGTGCCGGTGCACGTCACCGGTCAGCACGATCGGGTTGGGCACCTTGCGGTCGACCCAGCCCTTCGCGATCCGGTCACGCGACGCCTCGTAGCCCTGCCACGAGTCGGTGCTCTGGCAGGTCGTCTTGCTGCCGTCGTCGTCGCGGGTCGCGAAGAACACCTGCTGGCCGAGGAAGTCCCAGGTCGCCGGGTGCGTCTCGAACTGCTTGAGCAGCCACGCCTCCTGCGCGGTGCCGAGAATCGACCTGGCCGGGTCACGCATGGTGGTGCAGTTCGGGTTGCCGTCGGCGGGATCCGGCACCTGCGCGTTGCGGTACTGGCGCGTGTCGAGCAGGTGGAACCGCGCCAGGTTGCCCCAGACGAACTGGCGGTACAGCTTGATCGTCGCGCCGACCGGCTTGGCGGTCGACCGGATCGGCATGTGCTCGTAGAACGCCTGGAAGCCGGCGGCCTTGCGGTCCGCCGAAGCGGGTGAGGTCGTGCCGTTCCAGTTGTTCATCACCTCGTGGTCGTCGAACACGACCATCCACGGCGCCATCGCGTGCGCGGCCTGCAGGTCGGCGTCGGTCTTGTGCTGGCCGTGGCGCGCACGGTAGAGCGCGAGCGTGGTGGCGTCGTCGGAGACGGCCAGGTGCCGCGGGTTCAGCGCCGAGAGCTTGCGGCCCGACTTCTTCTCGTAGATGTAGTCACCGAGGAACAACACCAGCTCGGGGTTGTCGGCGACCATGCCCTTGTACGCGTGGTACCACCCCTCCTCCCAGTGCTGGCAGGACGAGAACGCGTACTTCAGCTGGTTGACGGCGGCGCCTGCGGCGGGCGCGGTGCGGGTGCGGCCCACCGGCGAGATGTAACCGGCCGCCTTGAACCGGTAGAAGTACTCCCGGCCCGCCTCCAAGCCGGCGGGCTCCACATGGACGCTGTGCGCGGACGCCTGTACCGCGGTCACGGTGCCCTTCTGCGCGATCGAGCTGAACGCGGCGTCGTTCGCGATCTCCCAGTCGACCGCGTACGAGGCGTTCGGCATGCCGCCGAGCCCGTCCGGGTTGAGCGGAGCTGGCGCGAGTCTCGTCCACAGCACCACACTGTCCGGTAGCGGGTCACCCGACGCCACGCCCAGCTGGAACGGGTCGTGGATGGCCGGAGCCGCCGCGGTCGTGCGGGCGCTGGCCCACGAGGGCAGGGTGGCGGTGAGCCCTGCCGCGCTGACCGCGGCCGCGCCGCCGAGCAGCACGGACCGCCGGTTGACCTGACGCATGGCCGATTTCCTTTCAAAGAAGAGTGTGAAAATTCAAGGAGATTCAGGCGACGTAGTCGGTGAGGCCGCCGCTGCACGCTTCGAGCACGGGATTCGTAGCGGAATAGTTCGCGACGCAGACCTTGTAGTAGACCCAGCCGCCCTTGGGCACGTTTATCGCGGTTTCCTTGCTCGTTCCCGTGCCACCCGAGTTCCACGCGTAGAACGGTCCGGCGCCGCCTTTAAGCCAGTACGCGACAACGGCCGACTTACCGTCTCCGTCATTGTCATAGACCACGAATTTGGCGCCGACGGATTTGAAAACTCCTTCTGCGGCGCAGGTCCCGGACGAGCATTCGGCTGAGCCCGAACCGACACCGCAGTCCGGCGCGATGCGCTCGTCGGTTCCGGTGTAGACATAACCGTCGGAGATGTACCCGCCGAGCGCGGGCACGTAGTCCCACAGCGTCGTCTTGCCGAGCGGGCCTTCCACCGAGGTTCCGATGGTCTGGCAATCGATCGACACCGTCGCGCCGTTCGCGACCGTGCGCACGGCGGAGGCGTTCGTGCTCGGCGCACGGCGCACGTTGAGCGGGTCGCCCGCCGTCTTGACCGTCCCGGTGGCGGCCGTGACGGCGGCGTCCGCGGAGACAACACCAGAGACCAGCAGCGCCAAAACGCTCACGGTCACCGCGGCGATTCCACGAAGCCGCTGAGAAGCTGAACTTGTCATAGCGCAGAGAATGGCCAGGTCGCGTACACGTTCCATACAAAGAGGTGACGCCGTTCACTGAGCGTGGCCGCCAAATGGATCTAGCGGACCTGACAGAAACAGCCCTAGTATCCGCAGTTATAGGGCACGCTGGGGCTTGCCCTAACGGATCGCTGGGGCGGTTTGCGTGAAACAGATTTCTTTTCGTATTTTGGGACCACTGGAAGTGGCAGTCGGCGGGCAGGCCATCCCGCTCGGCGGCCCTAAACCTCGAATGCTGCTGGCCGCGCTCCTGCTTCAACCGGGAGTCGTGGTCTCGACCGATCTGCTGGTCGACGTTCTCTGGCCGGAGGCCGCGCCACGTTCGGCGGCCGCGAACATCCGCACCTATGTGCACTCACTGCGCAGGCGGCTCGCCGAGTGCGACGCCGACCTCGCCGAACGGATCCAGAGCCGCGCGTCCGGCTATATCCTGACCGCGTCACCCGATGAGCTCGACCACGTCCGGTTCGACAACCTGGCCACCGCGGCGCAGCAGGCACTCGAACGCAAGGAACCCGAGAACGCGCTCGCCCATCTCGATCGCGCCGACGCGTTGTGGCGCGGTGACGTGCTCGAAGGGCTGGCGCACGACCACACCTGGGACCCGGTCGTCGCGCGGCTCGACGCGCTGCGGCTCGCCGTGCAGGAGCGGCGGCTGAAGGTCCGGATCCAGCTCGGCCGCTGTGCCGAGGCGATCGTCGAACTGCGCGGGCTGGTCGCGGAGCATCCGCTGCGCGAAGAGCTGTGGCAGCAGCTGATCATCGCGTTGCACGCCATCGGACGCAAAGCCGAGGCGCTGGAGGCCTATCACCAGGCCGAACGCGTGCTCCGGCAGGAGCTCAACGCGCCGCCGGGGCCCCGGTTGCGCGAGATGCGGGCCAAGCTGATGGCCGCGGTGACCGCGAAACCGGTGGCGGCGCGTCCCGTTCAGCGGGCACCGGTCTGCCAGCTTCCCTTGGACCTGCCCGATTTCACCGGCCGCGACGACGTGGTCGACAAGATGGTCGGCCTGCTGCGTGCCAGGCGGGAAAGCGGAACCCCGTCCGTCACAGTGCTTTCCGGAGCGCCGGGGGTCGGGAAGTCGACCATCGCGGTCCGCGTGGCCCACACGGTGCGCGACGAGTTCCCCGACGGACAGCTGCACATCAACCTGGCAGGCACCTCGTCGACGCCGCGTGCGCCGATGGGCGTGCTGGAGGAACTGCTGCACGCGCTCGGCGTGACCGACGCCGGGATGCCACGCGAAGAACGCGAACGGTCGGCCTTGCTGCGGTCGAGGCTCGCGAGCGCGCGGATGTGCGTCATCCTCGACGACGCGGGCAGCGCGGCACAGGTCCGCCCGCTGCTGCCGGGCGCCGGCGCGTGCTCGGTGCTGGTGACCAGCCGGGTGCGGATGCCCGATCTGGCGGTCGCGACCGCCGTCGACGTCGACCTGCTGCCGGAAGAGGAGGCCGGGAAGCTGCTCGCCGGGATCATCGGCGAGCACCGGGTGGCCGTCGAGCCGGACAGCGCGGCCGACATCCTGCGGCATTGCGGGTACCTGCCGCTGGCGATCAGGGTGGTCGGCGCCAAGCTCACCCATCGCAGCGGCTGGACGCTCAGGATGCTGGCGAGCCGTCTGCGCGACGAGCGGCGGCGGCTCGACGAACTGCGTGTCGGCGATCTCGCCGTCCGCGCGAGCGTCACCTTGAGCTACGACCTGCTGCCCCCGGACGCCGCGCGGGCGTTCCGCGGGCTCGGCGCGCTCGGCCCGGTCACGTTCCCCGGCTGGGTGGTCGCCGCGCTGCTGGGCCGTGAAGAGGCCGACGAAATCCTCGACACGCTCGTCGACGCGCACCTGGTCGCGCTGGTCGGTTCGGATGGCACCGGCCAGCCGCGCTACCGGATGCACGACCTGCTGCGCTGCTATGCCGTCGACATGGCCTCCGAGGAGGAGACCAGGCCCGCGGTGCGCCGCGTGCTGCGGGCGTATCTGGGCATGGCGGTCGAAGCCGCGCAGCGGATGCCGATCCATTTCTTCGGCATCTTCCGCACGGACGACCACGATCCGGGTCCGCTGCCACTGGACGCCGACTATCTGCTCACCGACCCGACAGCCTGGCTGGAGGGTGAGCGGCACACCGGCGTCGCCGCCATCGCGCTCGCGGCCGAGCACGGCTTCGACGACCTGGCGTGGCGCCTGGCGATCGCGTTCACCCCGTATTTCGACCTGCGCGGGCACCAGGACGACTGGCGGCACACGCACACCGTCGCGCTGGCGGCGGCGCGGCGGGCGGGCTCGGTGACCGGGCAGGCGATCGTGTTGCGCAACCTCGGCCAGCTGGATTTGTATCTGGACGCCTACACCCACTCGCTGGCGTCGTTCGACGAGTCACTGCGCCTGTTCGAGCTGGCAGGCGACGAACTCGGCGCGGCGATCGCACAGGCGGGCGTCGGCACGGTGATGCGCATCCGCGGTGACGAGTCGGCGCTGGATCTTTCGCAGGCGGCGCTGGCGCGGTTCGTGGCGGTGGGCGACAAGCACGGCGAGGCGGTCGTCCGCATCTCGATCGGCATGATCTGGATGAAGAAGGGCTGCTACGCCACGGCGGGCCGCTGGTTCGACGACGCGCTCGAGCTGTCGGCCGAGATCGGCGACCGCCATCGCGAGGCGCACGCGTTGAAGCGCGTCGCGCTGCTGCACCAGCACCGCGGCAACCTCGCCGCGGCACGCGAGCTGATGCAGCGGGCGATCGCGATCTTCGACGAGCTCGACGACGACCACTGCGTCGGTTACGCGAACCAGAGCCTCGGCGAGCTGTGCCTGCACAGCGGCGATCTGGCCCACGCGCAGCTGCTGCTGGTGAACTCGCTGAGCGTGCACCGCCGCAACGGCGACCGCCGTTCGGAGGCCGAGGTCTCCGAGCTGCTCGGCGAGCTCCATCAGGCGCTGAGCCAACCGGAGCGAGCCCGGCGCTACGCCGAGCGCGCGCTGGAAATCTGGCGTGAGCTGTCCGCACGCCCCCAGGAGTCGGCGCTCGCCGTCCGCCTCCAGGAGGCGGCCGAGTCCACCTACGGGGTCGTGGCCACGGCCTAATGGTCGTGAGTGGTAGGGCCGGTTCTAACCGGTCATACCACTCACGACCCCAGTCCCACCCCAGGCGCCACACATAAGCCCCGTTCGTCACACTCACGGTGACAAACGGGGCTTATGTGTCGTGGTAAGCGGGGGTCGTGAGCGTGACCCAGGTTGGGTGGGGGCCTCACCCAGCCGCTCTGGGGGGGGCACGCCACATTTGGCCTTCCTCAATAACCGTCGGGAACACTCACGACCTGTTTGTATGGTTCGTGTACGGCCTCCCGGAATGCTCTGTCTCAGTTGAGAAACGAGTGTTCCGAAGGGAGACCCGGCGATGGTCCGGATCAAACAGCGCCGCGTGTGGGCGGCGATTTTGGCTGTGGGGGCCGTGACCTCACTGGCCGCCACCCCGGCGCAGGCCGCGAACAACGCGTGGAGCGCCGATCTGTCCACTGTGGACGGCAATGACGTCAACGTCGCCTACACCGGTGGCACACTGTCCATTCAGGACACGAAGAGCGAGAGAAAGCCCGGCGAGGGCGCGCAGGGTTACCTGTTCATCGGCGAGCACCAGCTGGTCAAGCCCGCGAACCGGGTCTCCGCGCAGGTCACCGGCGCGAGTGCCGAGGTCGACGTGCGAGGCAAGCTCGGCGCCGAGGACTGGACCGAGTGGACGCCCGCCGGTACCCCGTTGCCGCAGACCGTTTCCTCAGTCGAGGTGCGCGTCTCGCTGCGCGGCGCCGACGCGAAGGTGCGCGACGTGAAGCTGAGCGCCGACCAGGCGCCGCAGGTCAACTCGATGGCCGCCGCCGCGGCTTCGCCCGGCCTGACCTACAAGATCTACGCCACCCGTGAGGGCCTGGTCGGCGGGACCACCGCCAACGGCCACGTGATCACCAACCGCGACCACTTCGTCGCACTGCCTTCCGGGAAGCCGTTGTCCCCCAAGGGAACCGGCAACTACAGCGTGCGGGTCTGCCTGACCGACAACAGCCGGTGCGAGTACGCGCCGGTGTGGGACGTCGGCCCGTGGAACGAGCGTGACGACTACTGGAACCCGTCGTCGGTGCGCTCGATGTGGAAGGACCTGCCGCAGGGCAAGCCCGAGGCGTACGCCGCGAACAAGGAAGGCTACAACGGCGGCAAGGACGACCGCGGCCGCCGCGTGCCCAACCCGGCCGGTATCGACCTGGGTGACGGCGTGTTCTGGGATGGACTGAAGATGTCCGACAACGGCTACGTCAACGTCACCTACCTGTGGACCGGCTCCGGCCCGACCGGTGTCGTCACCACCGCGGGCGACCCGATGAACGTCCGCGGCAGCGCGAGCACCTCCGGCGCTTTCAAGGGTTTCGCGGCGAACTACGCCAAGGTGAACATCGAGTGCTACGTCGAGGGCGAGACCGTCACCGGGCACTTCGGCACCAGCAACATCTGGGACCGCATCGGTCCGGGGCACTACGTCTCCGACACGTACCTGAAGACCGGCTCGGACCTTCCGGTGGCGCCGAAATGCGCATGAGCCTGATTCTCGCGGCGACCGGAGTCGCCATGGCCGCGATGTCCACTGTGGCCGGAGCAACCACCGAAGCCGCCCAACCGCTGATGAACCTGAAAGCCTCTGACCAGGGCATGGCGTACTGCCTGTCAGTGGAGAACAACAGCGTCGCCGAAGGCGCGAAGGTCGTTCTCTGGTCGTGCACCCTGGAGTCGGCGCAGAACTGGACCTACACCTCCGCCTACCAGTACAAGAACGCCAAGAGCGGCAAGTGCCTCTCGACGCTGGGCGGTGGAACGGCCAACGGCACGAAGCTGATCCAGGCCACCTGCGGTGGCGGTCCGGAGCAGAAGTGGGAGAAGTCCCCGCCCACGGCCTCCTGGTACGCGCTGGAGAACGTGAAGAGCGGCCGGGTGCTCTCGCTGGCCAACAATGGCGCCATCACCAACGGCACCCCCGCGATCCTGTGGGCGTACAACGGCGGCGGCGAGCAGAAGTGGTCGCAGTAGTCACCTAGCACAAGGAAAGAGCCCGGCGGATACCCCTCCGCCGGGCTCTTTCGCACTTTCGGGCAGCTTGAACGGCACGTTTGGCCGCACCGGGGGATATCAAGTACCGGCCACCGGCAGCGAGACTGGTCGGCATGACTTCACTCGACATCCAGAGCGTTGACTCGCTGCGTGCCGCACTGACCGGGGTCGCCTTCGCACCGGGCGACGACGGCTACGACGAGGCCCGGCGCGTCTGGAACGGCGAGATCGACCGCCACCCCGCCGTCATCGCGCGCTGCGCGAGTGCCGAGGACGTCGCGGCGAGCCTGGCGTTCGCGCGGGAACAGGGCCTCGACATCACCGTGCGCGGCGGCGGGCACAACCTGAGCGGGGCGGCCGTGCAGGACGGCGCGCTGATGATCGACCTGAGCGGGCTGCGCGCCATCGAGGTCGACCCCGAACACCGGACCGCACGGGTCGGCGGCGGCGCCACCTGGGCGGAGCTGGACGCGGCCGCGCAGGCGCACGGGCTCGCGACGCCGGGCGGCACGGTGAGCGACACCGGCATCGGCGGGCTCACCCTCGGCGGCGGGTTCGGCTGGCTGACGCCGCGGCACGGGCTGTCGATCGACAACCTGCTCTCGGCCGAGATCGTGCTCGCGTCCGGCCAGGTGCTCGAGGTCTCCGAGTACGACCACTCCGAGCTGTTCTGGGCGATCAGGGGTGGCGGCGGCAACTTCGGCGTGGTCACCGAGTTCCGGTTCAAGCTGCACCCGGTCGGCCCGCTGGTCCAGCTCGGGATGTTCTTCTGGAGCGTCGAACACGGCGCGGAGGCGCTGCGGTTCGCGCGGGACGTGCTGGCCGGGCTGCCCGAGGGGATGGGCGCGATGATGGTCGGGTTCAACGCGCCGCCCGCGCCGTTCGTGCCGGTGGAGTACCACCTCAAGCCCGGCTACGCACTGACCATTGTGGACTTCGACGGCGGCAAGCTCGACGACGTGGCCGCGAAGATCCGCGATGGCCTGCCCGCCCAGTTCGAGATGGTCAGCCCGATTCCGTACGCCGAGCTGCAGAAGATGCTCGACGCCGCGATCCCGCCGCATTCGCTGTCCTACGAGAAGTCGGTCTATGTCGAAGAACTGACCGACGAGCTGATCGACGTGATCACGCGGTATCTGCCGCGGAAATCCTCGCCGATGTCACTGATGCCCATTTTCCCGATGAACGGTGCATATTCGGCGACGCCCGACGAGGCGACGGCATTCGGCGGTACCCGGCGGCCCGGTTTCACGCTCGGGCTCGCCGCCGGCGCGCCGAACCGGGAGTTGTTCGAGGCCGACCGCGCTTGGGTGCGCGCGTTCTGGGAAGCGCTCGTGCCGCACTCCAGCAACTACGGCGGCTACGTGAACTTCATGTCGGAGTTCGAAAACGACCGCGTGCGCGCGTCGTACGGCGCGGCGAAGTACGAGCGGCTGGCCCGTATCAAGGCGGTCTACGACCCGGAGAACGTGTTCCACCACAACGCGAACATCAAGCCAGCGCAGATATGAACCAAGCTGATGAATTCACAACCATGAACACTGACGTTCGTGGGTGTACAAGCACATTGCCGTTGTGTAAAACTGCCTCGGGGCCCCCGGTTGCATTCTTCCCCCCGAGGATGGCGAACAGTGAATCTCAGTCGTAGGACCCTGCTGACCAGTGCGGCGACAGCAGCCGTCGCGACGGCCGCGGTGCCGCTTTCCCCTGCGCTGGCAGAGGAAAGCGGCACGCTGGCGACGTTGCGCTCCGCCGCCGAGTACACGGCGGCGAAAGCGAAGGCCGTCGCGCCGTCGCTCACCGGTTTCCCGGTGATCACCAAGGCCGAGAAATGGTCTTATTCCCAAAACGGCGACTGGGTCGGCGGATTCTGGCCCGGCACGCTGTGGATGTCGTATCTGTACACAAAGGACGAGCAATTCAAGACGCTCGCGACCCAGTGGGCCGACAAGCTCGCGCCGAGGCAGAACGACACGAGCACGCACGACCTCGGCTTCCTGTTCTACCCGTCGTGGGTGACCGCGTACCGGGTGACCGGCGAGGCGAAGTGGCGTGACGGCGCGATCCAGGCCGCGTCCTCGCTCATCCAGCGGTACAACGACAAGGGCCACTTCATCCGCGCCTGGGGCGCGCTCAGCACGCCGGGCAACGCCGGCCGGGTCATCATGGACACGATGATGAACCTCGACCTGCTGGCGTTCGCGAGCAAGGAGACGGGCGACCCGAAGTACCTGAACATCGCCATCGAGCACGCCAAGACCACGCAGAAGGCGTTCCTGCGCCCCGACGGGTCGACCCCGCACGTGTTCGACTTCGACCCGGCGACGGGCGCGGCCATCGGCCCGAACAGCGTCCAGGGCTACAGCCCGGCGTCGTGCTGGTCGCGCGGGCAGGCGTGGGGCATCTATGGGTTCACCACGATGTACCGGCGCACCGGCGACCCGCAGTTCCTCGCCACCGCGCGGAAGCTGGCCGACTTCGCGCTGAGCAAGCTGACCCCGGACAACGTGCCGGTGTGGGACTACCTCGCCCCGCAGGCGCCGAACGACGTCAAGGACGCCTCGGCGGGCCTGATCATGGCGTGCGGCCTGCAGGACCTCGCCGTGGCGGCGCGGCGGCCCGCCTACCGGGACGCGGCGCTGCGGATCCTCAACGCGACCTCGAAGACCTGCCTGACCCGCGAGTCACAGCGCGCGGAGGCGGCGGTCGCCAGGTGCACCCGTAACCGGCCCGCGGAGGACGGCGTCGAGGTGTCGCTGCCGTACGCCGACTACTACCTGCTCGAGGCGATCCTGCGGGTGCTGCGGCCCGCCGAGGTCTCGCACGCGATCGGTCTCTGATCCGCTTGCCGTGGGGGTCGTGAGTGGTACGGCCGGTTCTAACCGGCGAAAACACTCACGACCCGGTCCATATACCAATACGGGGTATGATGGACCGGGACGAGTGCGTTGGGAGAGGGTTGCGATGGCGAGCTACAGCACCGACAAGGAGGCCTACCTCAAGCGGCTGCGCCGCGTCGAGGGGCAGATCCGGGGGCTGCAGCGGATGGTCGAGCAGGACAAGTACTGCATCGACATCCTCACCCAGGTCTCCGCGGCCACCAAGGCGCTGCAGTCCTTCTCGCTCGAGCTGCTCGAGGAGCACCTGTCCACCTGCGTGGTCGACGCGGCCGCGGCGGGCGGCAAGGAGGCCGAGGTCAAGGTGAAGGAAGCCTCAGACGCGATCGCGCGGCTCGTGCGTTCTTAGCGCCTAGTGGTGATGGTGGGCGTGCACCTTGGCGTGGCCGAGGCCGCGCCCGATCATCCACTTGTTGACCGGCACGGTCGCCACGAACGCGATCACCAGCGAAAACACCAGTGACGCCCAGAACAGCCAGTTGCCGAGCCCCGCGTCCATGGCGCCGGGCACCGCGACGATGACGGTGTTGTCGACCAGTTCCATCACCGCGATGGAGACGGTGTCGGCCGCCAGCGCGACCTTGAACGCCTGGCCGAAGCCCATGCCGGAGCGCAGCACCCCGCGCATGGTCAGCCCGTAGCCGAACACGAACGCGAGCGCGATCGAGAGCACCACGGTCGCCGCGTTGTGCAGGCCGAACGCGGTGCCGAGCACCATGCCCAGCACTTCACCGATGGCACAGCCGGTCAGGCAGTGCAGTGTCGCGGAGATCGCGGTGGACCAGGACGCCTTGTCGTTCATGGCGTGTACCCTACCCCCCATGGGTATAGTCCGCGACCCGCAAAGGAGCCCGAAGTGACCGAGACGACCTTCGCCGTCGAGGGGATGACCTGCCAGCACTGTGTGAAGTCGGTGACCGAAGAGGTGTCGGCGCTCGACGGCGTCACCGCCGTCCAGGTCGACCTGGCCTCCGGCGCGGTGACGATCACCAGCACCGGCGACCTCGACCCGGCCGAAGTCCGCGCCGCCGTCGACGAGGCCGGCTACCAGCTCACCGCCTGATCCCCGGGTCGTGAGTGGTACGGCCGGTTCTAACCGGCCGTACCACTCACGAGCCTTTAGCCGAGCAGCTTGGTCATGGTCGCGATCTCGGCCTCCTGGCCGTCGATGATCGCCTGGGCCAGTTGCTTGGCGCCGACGTGCGCGCCGTCGCGGAGCTCGTCACGGGCCATGGTCACGGCGCCGCGGTGATGCTCGATCATCGCCTTGAGCCACTCGGCTCGCGTGCCGGGAGCCATCCCGTGGTCCATGCCCTCATGGCCGGACGCGAAGGCGCCCCACTCCTTCAGCCAGCCGGTGAGACGGTCGATCTCGGGGGCCTGGGCGGCCTGGATCCGGCGAGCCAGCTCGGTCACCGGGGCATCCGCGTCGGAGGGCAGCTTTTCGGACATGGTGAGCGCCTGCCGGTGATGTGGGATCATCCGCTGAGCGAATGTCACATCGGCCGGGTTATGGTCCGCATCCGGTGAACAACCGGCCAGCGCGAGTGCCGCGAACAGCACGAAACCTGCCATAAATTTCTTCATAATTGTTTCCTCGCTCGAGGTGGTACGGGACTGGTACGGCGTGAAATCCGCCGATCAGATCCGCAGCACGCAAGCGAGGTGCAGGATTTCCCGTCCGGTCACGGCGGGCGGGGGCGCCCGTGCGAATGCGCGGGAAAGCGCGAGGCCCGCCATGCGCACACCTGAGCGGAAACGACTCCGAAGCGCCATCAGTGTCACAGCGGCGGCCGCGAACGCGAACAGGACCGCCAGGCAGAGGTGGAGCATCCCGTCGTGCGTGCCGCCTGCCGCCTCGTCGGCGACCGGCTCCGTAAGGACTTCCGGCGCCGCGGCCATGACGTGCGAATCCCCATGTCCAGCCCCATGCGCGGCGACGACGTGGTGCATCGCGACCACGCCGAGCAGCAGCGCGCAGAGCAGCGCCCAGCGCACGATCGGGTGACTGCCGGAACGGGACATCGTGATCATGGTAATCCATGCGTGTTCGCGCATGAGCACGGCTGTGCAAAAGGTTTTCGCTATACGTTGACCCAGATGGCGCAATCCCCTACCTTTGCGGGGATCTCCGCCGCACGCGCAGATTTATCACAACCGAATCACCTCGAAAGGGTGGAGATGCGAAGGCCGACGAAGAAACTCGTCGTAACCGTCTTGCTCACGCTCTGCGGAACGCTGGGGCTGACCGGCTGCCAGGATCAGAACACCGGTTCACTGGCCGATCCCAACGTGAAACAGACGAAGATCGCGTTCATCCCGAAAGTGAAGGGCATCCCCTATTTCGAAGCGATGAACACCGGTGGGCAGGAAGCCGCCAAACAGCTCGGCGTGCAGTGGATCTTCACGGGACCGGTGACCGCCGACGCGGGCGCGCAGGTCGACATCATGCATCAGCTCGTCGACCAGAAGGTCGACGTGATCGTGGTCGCGCCCAACGATCCCGACACGCTCGCACCCGCCATCGCCGACGCGAGACGCAAGGGCGTCCACGTGCTGACGTCCGACACCGACGCGCCGCGCTCGCAGCGTGAACTCTTCGTCAACCAGGCCGACGTCGACGGGATCGGGGCCGCGCTGACCGAGGCGCTCATGGCGAAGATGGGCGGCCAGGGCAAGTACGCCATCGTCTCGTGCGGCCCGGCCGCGCAGAACCTCAACGCCTGGATCGCCGCGCAGAAGGCCTACACCGCCCGGAAGTACCCGAAGGCCCAGATCGTCGACATCGTCTACGCCAGCGAGGACGAGGAAGCCGCGACCGTGCTCGCGAAGGAACTCATGCGCGACCACCCCGACCTCACCGGGCTGGTCGGCGAGTGCACCACCTCGGCGCCCGGTGTCGCGAAGGCCGTGCGCGAGGAGCAGAAGATCAGCCAGGTCTACACGGTCGGCGTCGGCACCCCGCAGGCCATCAAGCCCTATCTCGCCGACGGCTCGTGCTCGATGTCGGTGCTGTGGAACGTCGAGCAGCTCGGCTACCTGACCGCGTGGGCCGCGAAGCAGGTGGCCGACGGCAAGCAGCTCCCCGAGACCAACAAGGTCAGCGGCGAGCTGCCCGCCGTCAAGTACAACGCCGAGCAGAAGATGCTCCTGCTCGGCGACCCGCTCCGCATCACCACAGAGAACGTGGACCAGTTCAAGTACTGAATCCCCCTTCCCCCGGGCTCGGCCGGTCCACGTGAACGCCACTTTCACAACGTTGAGCGTTGCGGAAGTGGCGTTCACGGGGATCTAGCCGGACAAAGCGGAACTCCGTCCGCGACCCCGGCACCGGTGCGAGCGCCGAGCCGAACGAGCTGCCCTTGATCTGCACCCCGCCGATGGTGGCGAGCGGCGGCGCCTTCGTCTTGTAGACCTGCACCGGGCGGCAGTCCGCCGCCGGCATAGATGCCTCGGAAGCATCGAGGAGATTAACGAGCCCGCCTGATGGCATGCCCGGCCGCGGCGCTGCCCAGTATCAGCACCAGCGTGGTCATCGCCACGCGGCGCTTCTGCTGGGTGCGCTGCTCCTTTTTGACGGCCTGCATCGACGTTTTCGTTGGCGTGTAAGGCTTCTTGACCACCGGGGGTGGCGGTGGCGGCGGAGGCGGGGGTGGCGGCGGGGGCTGCGGCATCGGCGGCGGCGCCGGTGGCGGGACGACCGGGGGCCGTTCCACCGGCGGCGGCGCGGCGGGTGGCGCCGGTTCCGGCGGCGCGGGCTCCGGCGTGGACGGTGGCGGCGGCTCCGGCGTCTCGGACGGCGGCGGTTCGGGGGTCGGCGTCGGCGTGGGTGACGGTGGCGGCGGAGGAGGAGGGGGTGGCGGGACCGGCACGGAGATGCAGCCTGCCGCGTCGGAGCTGACCAGCGGCGGCCCGGAGGCCAGTTCGTTCACCGAACCGTCGCGGCCGATCCGGAACAGCACGCTGCGGGTGCCGATCCGGTTGGCCGTGGTGTAGATGGTGCCGTCGGGGCCGAGCACGAGCGCGCCGTACGCGGTGCCCTCCGGCAGCCTCGGCAGGCTCGGCACCGTCTTGGTGATCCCGGTGGCCGGGTCGATCGTCACGACCGCGCCCTTCGCGCGGAAGGACGTCGAAACGCCATAGAGCAACCCGTCCGCCGGGTTGTAGTCGAAATCGTCGACGCCGATGGCGAGTGTGATCGGACGCAGCGAGGTCCGCTTCAGCACGGCCAGATAGTCCGGGCTGGCCGGGTCGACGTCCACCGTGTAAAGGTTGCCCTCTTTTCTTATGTACCAGCGGTTTCCGGCAATGGCTCCGGCGGTGGCGCCGGTCACCACGCTCCACGGGCCGACCTTACCGCCGATCTTGCGTACCGGCCCCAGGTCGGCCGTCCGCCCGGTCCGGTCGATGGTGAGCACGTGCCCGCCGTCGTGAAAGCGGCCCTTCTTGTCACCGTCGGCAACGCTGTAGACCAGGTCCTGAGTGGCCGAATGGCCGAGCGCGTTGACCCAATACCCGATGGACGGCAACGGTTGTTCGGCCGCTTCGGGCAGATCGACCAAGGAGATCCGCGAAGTCGGACCCTCTTGGACATTCAGTGTGTGCATGATCCGGCAGCCTGCGGCCTGCTGAGCCGCGGCCGAAGAGGTGACCAGCACCGGAAGTGCGGTCATCGTGACAACGCCTGCCAGCGCGAAGAGTTTGCGCACGTCAGCTCAGCCGGTCGAGCGCGGTGGAGATGGCGTCAGGGCCGATCCTCGCGCCACCGGTGAACGGGTTCTGCAGCTGGTAGATGGCGAACAGCAGCAGGGTGATCGTGCCGGCCAGAGTGGACACGATGATGACGTGCGCGGCGAGCTTGGTGCCACCGAACAGGTTCGGCAGCAGCACCGTGACGATCGTGCCCAGTATCAGCGCGAACCAGACGACCGCGCCGACGCCCGCGTCCTTCGCGGCCGCGATCCGCGCTTCCCTTGCCTGGTAGACCTGCCAGAGCTGGTTCGTCGCCTCGATCTTGCGGTCCTTCACCCAGTCTTCCTCAGCGGGTGCCTCGGCGACCGCTTTGCGCATTTGCTCGAGCTGACCCCACCCGGTGTCGGGCACCTTCCCGCCGTCACGCATCCGCGGCCATTCCTGCTGCGCCACCGTCTTCGAGTACGCGGCGGCCAGTGTGCGCACCTTGTCCTTGGTGGTGTCGCCGAGCGCGTCGGACGCCCAGGTGGCGGCGACCAGGCTGTCGGCTTCGAGGGTGGCGCCGTCCTGGGTGGACTTGACCGTGTCGAACTGCGCGATCAGCACGAACGCGACCAATACCGCCTGCAGTCCCGCGACGATGGTGAACACCTGACCGGCGGCGTCGTTGTTCTCCGCGCGTCCCTCGTCCCAGCCGAACCGCCTGACCAGGTACCCGACGACGGCGGCCGCGACGGCCGCTCCGGCTACCCAGAGGATGCCGGAGACGTAGATGTTCATTCTTTTCCCTCCCGTGGACGGTTCAAGTTAGCCAGCGGAGATCACGGCTTCAAGACCGCCCCCCGCAATTCATTCGAGTGGTTCTACGCAAAGGCGCGCGTGTCACTGAGTTGGCGCAATTCGGCGGGCGTATCCCGGCGAACGGGGCATTTTTGATGACTCGTCCGTTCGGCCGCTAGTCCAATCGTGAACATGCTGCGTAACCTCTTGTCACGACAAGATGATCTTTGCCAGACTTGGCCCGAACGGACCAGCGCGACAAGGAGTGTTGACGACCGGTCAATCGTAGGACGACTGGCGTTCAGGTGAATATCGGCTCTAACCCATTCGTGCGCTTGTCTGCCGTTCGCGGGTTGCTATGTTGAATCCACGGGGCGGACTACCGGGGAATAATTCACCAAAAACCCTGTTTACCGCATTTTCAAAACTACATTTTTCCGCGCGACTATCGATGGGTGGATCTTGCTGTGACCGTGACCGAATCGGACACTTCTGCCGCAGGCTCTCAGGGTGCCGAACATTCGCAGTTGAGCTTGGGCCGGGCCGCCGCACGCAACCTGGCCACGACGACCAAATCGGTCCCGCAGATGCAGGGCATCTCGTCGCGGTGGCTGCTGAAGATGCTCCAGTGGACGCAGGTCAACGGTGGTGCCTACCGGGTCAACCGGCGGCTGAGCTACGCGGTCGGCGACGGCAGGGTCACCTTTGAAAAGACCGGCACGGACGTCAAGGTCATCCCGGCGGAACTCGGGGAACTGCCGCCGCTCAAGGGTTACGAAGACGAAGAGGTACTGCCGGAGCTGGCGCGCCGGTTCACCCAGCACGAGTACGAACCCGGTCAGGTGCTCGTCGAATTCGGCAGCCCGGCCGACACCGTCTACCTGATCGCGCACGGCAAGATCAGCAAGACCGGCATCGGCGAATACGGCGACGAGACCGCGCTCGGTGTGCTCAAGGGCGGCGACTACTTCGGCGCGCAGGTGCTCACCTCGGCCGACGGGATCTGGGAGTTCACCGCGAAGGCGGTCACCACGGTCACCGTGCTCACGCTGAGCCGCCAGGCGTTCGAGCAGGTGCTCGACCAGTCCGAGACACTGCAGGCGCAGATCGCCGAGGCGACGTCGGAGAGCGGCAGGTCCAACAACTTCGGCGAGGCCGAGATCGACATCTCGTCCGGCCACGACGGGGAACCGTTGCTGCCCGGCACTTTCGTCGACTACGAGACCAAGCCGCGCGAGTACGAGCTCAGTGTCGCGCAGACCGTGCTGCGGGTGCACAGCCGTGTCGCCGATCTCTACAACAATCCGATGGACCAGATCGAGCAGCAGTTGCGCTTGACCATCGAGGCGCTGCGTGAGCGCCAAGAGTACGAAATGATCAACAACAAGGACTTCGGCCTGCTGCACAACGCGGACTTCGCCCAGCGGGTGCCGACCCGCACCGGCCCGCCGACCCCCGACGACTTCGACGAGCTGCTCTCGCTGGTGTGGAAGGAGCCCGGTTTCTTCCTGGCCCACCCGAAGGCCATCGCCGCCTTCGCCCGTGAGTGCTCGAAGGCCGGCATCTACCCGACCGGTGTCGACGTCGGCGGCCACAAGGTGCCCGCGTGGCGCGGCGTGCCGATCTTCCCGTGCAACAAGCTCGAGGTCAGCGGCACCCGCACGAGCAACGTGCTGCTGATGCGCACCGGCGAGCAGAACCAGGGCGTCGTCGGACTGCGCCAGATCGGGCTGCCGGACGAGTACGAGCCGGGACTGAATGTCCGCTTCATGGGCATTTCCGAGCAGGCCATCATCTCCTACCTGGTCAGCACGTACTACTCCGCCGCCGTGCTGGTGCCGGACGCCATCGCGGTGCTGGAAGGCGCACAGATCGGCTGATCTGTCCCGCTCCAGCCTCTGTCCCGGTGCGTCCACGGTGGACGCGCCGGGTCCTGCCAGCACCCCGAAACCAGATAGGCGGATTCTGCAATGACCACAACGGAGCCGGAGCAGCGGCTGAGCCTAGGCACAGCGGCCGCGCGCAAGCTGGCGACGACCACCAAGACCGCGCCGCAGATGCAGGGCATCACGCCGCGCTGGCTGCTGAAGATGCTGCCTTGGGAAGAGGCCAAGGGTGGCGCGTACCGGGTCAACCGGCGGCTGACGTACACCGTCGGCGACGGCAGGGTGAGCTTCACGAATGTCGGCGCCGACATCAGGGTGGTGCCGCAGGAGCTGTCCGAATTGGCTCTGCTGCGTGGTTTCGACGACGAGGACACCCTGGTCGCGCTCGCCGACCGCTTCGTGCAGCACGAGTACCGGCCCGGTGACGTGATCGTCGAGCGCGGCACGCCAGCCGACGAGGTCGTGCTGATCGCGCACGGCAAGGTCGGCAAGGTCGGGCCTGGCGAGTACGGCGACGAGGTCGACCTCGGCAGCCTCGCCGACGGCGACCACTTCGGCGAGGAGGTGCTCAGCGGGATCGAGCGGAACTGGCTGTTCACGGCCAAGGCACTGACCCCGGTGATCGTGCTGAAGCTGCGCTCGGCGGCGTTCCAGGACCTCAACGGGCGCTCCGAACTGCTCCGCGTGCACGTCCAGAACTCGCTGGCCAGCGGCGAAAAGCCGCAGAACGCCCGCGGTGAGGCGTCGATCGACCTGTCGTCGGGTCACGACGGCGAGCCGTGGCTGCCCGGCACGTACGCCGACTACGAACTCGAGCCGCGTGAGTACGAGCTGACGGTCGCGCAGACCGTGCTGCGGGTGCACACCAGGATCACCGACCTCTACAACGGGCCGATGAACCAGCTGGACGAGCAGCTGCGGCTGACCGTCGAGGCGTTGCGTGAGCGTCAGGAATACGACCTGATCAACAACCGCGAGTTCGGCATGCTGCACAACGCCGACCTGAGCTCGCGGATCCACACCCGCAGTGGCCCGCCCACCCCCGACGACCTCGACGAGCTGTTCAGCCGCCGCCGCAAGACGAAGTTCTTCCTCGCGCACCCGCGCACGATCGCCGCGTTCGGCCGTGAGTGCACCAAGCGCGGGCTGTACCCGGAAGGCACGGTCGTCGACGGCAAGGTCGTCAACGCGTGGCGTGGCTGCCCGATCCTGCCGTCTAACAAGATCCCGATCTCGGAGACCGGCACCTCGTCGATCATCGCGATGCGGACCGGGGTCGACGACAACGGCGTGATCGGGCTGCACCAGACGGGCCTGCCCGACGAGTACCAGCCGGGGCTGAACGTGCGGTTCCAGGGCATCACCGAGCAGGCGATCGCGACCTACCTGGTCAGCGCCTACTACTCGGCGGCCGTGCTCGTGCCGGACGCGCTCGGCGTACTCGAAAACGTCGAGATCGCGCGCTAGAGGGGAACGATCCGCGATGACCACGATTGACACGCGCACGCAGTCCAGGCCGGCGCCCCAGGTGCTCGCCTGGGCGCGGAGCCTGGTGGAACCGGCGCTGCGCGAGGCCGTCGACCGGCTGCCGGAGTCGATGCGGCACATCTCCGGCTACCACTTCGGCTGGTGGGATCGCGACGGCAAGACCGACCGCGGCGACAGCGGGAAGGCCATCCGGCCGTCGCTGGTGCTGCTGGCGGCGGAGGCGATCGGTGGCGACCCGGTGACGGCCGTGCCGACGGCGGTCGCGGTGGAGCTGGTGCACAACTTCTCGCTGCTGCACGACGACGTGATGGACGGCGACCTGACCAGGCGCCACCGTCCGACGGCGTGGAGCGTGTTCGGCACCGGGCCCGCGATACTGGCAGGCGACGCGATGATGACGCTGGCGTTCGACGTGATCGCCGCCGGCGGGCATCCGACGGCGACCCGCACGATGCGGATGCTGAGCACCGCGGTGCTGCAACTGCTGGAAGGCCAGGCCGCCGACCTCGCGTTCGAGGATCGGGCGGACGTCGCGGTCAGCGAATGCGTGACGATGGCCGAAGGCAAGACCGGGGCGTTGCTCGGCGCGGCCTGTGCGCTGGGCGCGCTGGTCGGTGGCGGCAGTGACGAGCAGATCGACCACCTCGGCGGGTTCGGGCGGGATCTCGGGCTGGCGTTCCAGCATGTCGACGACCTGCTCGGCATCTGGGGCGACCCGGCGGTCACCGGGAAGCCGGTCTACTCGGATCTGCAGAACCGCAAGAAATCGCTGCCGGTGGTGGCCGCGCTCGGGGCTTCGGACGAGCTCAGTGCGTTGTACTACCGGGAAAAGCCGCTCACGGCCGAGGAGCTGGAGCGGGCGGCGGAGCTGGTCGACCGCGCGGGTGGCCGCGCGTGGAGCCAGTCGCAGGCGGACGAGCTGCTGGCGCGCGCGTTGTCCAGGCTGGCGTCGGCGCGGCCCGGGCCGCGGCCGTCGGCGGAGCTGGCCGTGCTGGCGAACATGGCGACACGACGTGACCACTGACGGGTTGCGGGTGCTGCTGGCAGGCCCGCGGTCGTTCTGTGCCGGGGTGGAGCGCGCGATCGACATCGTCGACCGCGCGCTCGCCCAGCGCGGCGGCCCGATCCATGTCCGCAAACAGATCGTCCACAACACCCATGTTGTGGCGGAGCTCGAAACGCGGGGTGCGGTCTTCGTCGACGAACTCGACGAGGTGCCGGACGGCGCGACGGTGGTCTTCTCCGCGCACGGCGTTTCACCCGCCGTGCGGGAGGAGGCCACTCTCCGGGGCCTGGACGTGATCGACGCGACCTGCCCGCTGGTGACCAAGGTCCACGCGGAAGCCCGCCGGTTCGCGGCGCGCGGCGACACCGTGCTGTTCATCGGGCACGCCGGTCACGAGGAAGTCGAAGGCACGCTCGGTGAAGCGCCTTCGTCGATGATACTGGTGGAAGACGCCGAAGACGCGGCTTCGGTCCAGGTCCCGGATCCTTCGCGGGTCTCGTACCTGATGCAGACGACGCTCTCGGTGGACGAAGCGTCCGAGGTGGTTTCCGTTCTGGAGGACCGTTTTCCTGCCATGCGGTCGCCCGGGTCGGACGACATCTGTTACGCCACCACGAATCGGCAGGAGGCGGTGAAGGCCGTCGCCGCCGAGTCGGACCTGCTGCTGGTGGTCGGCTCGGCGAACTCGTCGAACTCCGTGCGGCTGGTGGAGATCGCTGCGAAGTGCGGGGTTCCGGCCTATTTGATCGAGGACGCTTCGCTGATCCGGCCCGAGTGGCTCGAGGGCGTGCGGGTCGTCGGCCTGACCGCGGGCGCTTCCGCTCCCCCGCGCCTGGTCGACGAGGTCATCGCGGCCCTCGCGCCGGTCTCGGTCGAGGAACGCGTGGTGGCGCGCGAAACCATCCAGTTCACGCTCCCCCTGGCAGTTCGCGACTCGTAAGTTCAGGGGGTCGTGAGTGTTTAGACCGGTTAGAAC
Organism: Amycolatopsis sp. NPDC059657; assembly: GCF_042734395.1. Taxonomy (NCBI): domain Bacteria; kingdom Bacillati; phylum Actinomycetota; class Actinomycetes; order Pseudonocardiales; family Pseudonocardiaceae; genus Amycolatopsis; species Amycolatopsis sp. NPDC059657. Next base: position 110,193 of record NZ_JBHWEB010000010.1, read on the forward strand.
CGGCCGTACCACTCACGACCCTTTTTCAGCGGCCCTGCAACGACTTCACGTTGTTGCCGAACGTCCAGTTCTTGGAGCCGTCCCAGTTGATCGACCAGTCCATCAGGCCCTTCAGGCTGGTGCCGAAGCTCTTCCATGCCTGCGACACCAGCGAGGTCGACATGTACCCGCCGCCGGCGCCGGGCTGCGCCGGCAAGCCGGGAACCTGCTTGTCGAACGGAACCTTGATCGTCGTGCCCTGGATGACGAGTCCCTTGTTGAGACAGTTCGTCTGCGCGACGAAGCCCTGAACGGTGCCCGCCTGGTACGAGTCGCCGGAGCAGCCGTACATACTGCCGTTGTAGTACTGCATGTTCAGCCACCACAGTTTGCCGTTGTCGGCATACTTCTTGACGATCGGCAGGTAGGCGCCCCAGATCGAGCCGTAGACCACGCTGCCGCCGGTGACGTACGCCGTCTCGGGCGCCATGGTCAGCCCGAAGTTCGACGGCATCCTCGACAGCACACCGTCGATGATGCGGATCAGGTTCGACTGCGACGGTGAGAGCGAGTTGATGTTGCCGGTGCCGACCAGCCCGGTCTCGATGTCGATGTCGATCCCGTCGAAGTTGTACTTCTTGAGGATCGGCACGATGGTCGCGACGAACTTGTCGGCCACCGCCGACGAACTGAGGTCGATCCCGGCCGCCGCGCCGCCGATGGACATCAGGATCGTCGCGCCCGCGTCCTTCGCCGCGCACATCTCGGTGGGCGTGGCGACCTTGACCGTCGCGTCCATGCCGTCCTCCCACAGCACGGTCCCGTCCGAACGGATGACCGGGAAGGCCGCGTTGATGACGTTGTACCCGTGCGCCGCGATCCGGCTGTCGGTGATGGGAATCCAGCCGAGTGGCGGATGCACGCCGTTGGACGCGCCGTCCCAGTTCTCCCAATACCCCTGCAGCACCTTGCCCGAAGGCCTCGACTTCACCGCGCAGACATCCGCCTGGACGGACGCGGTCGCCGGGTGCCCGGTCAGTCCGGCGGCGAGCAAAGCCGCCAGCGCGATACCGAGTAAGCGTGATTTCCGACTGAACATACCTGCTCCGATCCTGGAACAAAGGCGTCGTTTCGCCCAAGGTAGGCGCGGCCCAGTCCAGGAACAACCGACGTTCGGATGGTCTAGACCAAGTACTCATCTAGACCAATAAAGGGGTCGTGAGTGGTACGGCCGGTTCTAACCGGCCATACCACTCACGAGGCCGTCAAGCGCCGGGGCGGGTGAGGCCTGCCTTGGCCCCGCCTCGGGAGAGCACGACCTCGTCGGTGTCCTTCAGCGCCTGCTTGGCCCGGTCGTCGGACTTCGCGGTGGTCAGGTCGGTCAGACGCAGCGGCGGGCCGAGTCGCAGCAGGGTCGGGATGTACTCGGCCTTGTCGACGGCCCAGCCGTCCGCGCCCTTGCGGAAGGTGAAACGCGCCGCGATGCCCTCTTCGGTCGAGCCGCGGGGCTCGGAGTGGCGGGCGACGTGGTTGCCGAGGCCGTAGGCGACCCATTTGCCGCCGACCCGCTCGATGGGCTGGACCACGTGGGCGTGGTGGCCGATGATCAGCGAGATCGAGTCCTCGGCGAGCAGTTTCTTGGCCAGCTGACGCTGCTCGTCGGTGACTTCGTGCTGGTACTCGACGCCCCAGTGCAGACTGACCAGCACCACTTCCGCGCCCGCCGCGCGGGCGGCCTTGGCCGCGGCGATGACGCGGGCCGCGTCGATCTGGTTGGCGAGCCAGGGTTTGCCCTCGGGGACCTTGATGCCGTTGAAGCCGAAGGCGTAGGAGATCTGGGCGACCTTGACGCCGTGCACGTCCATGATGAGCGGCCTGCCTGCTTCGGCGGCCGAACGCGCGGAGCCGGTGTGCTTGATGCCGGACTCGTCGAGCTTGTCGAGGGTGCGCTTGATGCCGTCGGCGCCCTGGTCGAGGGTGTGATTGGACGCCGTCGAGCAGGTGTCGTAGCCGGTGTCCTTGAGCGCGTCGGCGACCTCCGGCGGTGCGCTGAAGGAGGGGTAGCCGCTGTACGGGCCGCCCTTTTCGGCGAGCGGGGTTTCGAGGTGACAGACCGCCAGGTCCGCTTTTTCGACCACCGGCTTCACGCCTGCGAAGAGCGGGCGGTAGTCGAACTCGCCGTCCTTCGCGTCCTCGCGAGCCTGGTCGGTCAGCGCAGGGTGGATGAGCACGTCACCGGTCGCCACCACCGAAAACGTGCTTTCGGGTGCCTTCGCGGCCGGCTGGGGTGCTGACGGCGGGGGCGCCGACGGCGTGGGAGTCGCGGAGCAAGCGCCCACGAGCGTCAGAGCGGCGAGCACGGTCAGGGGCTTCGCGAAATTCGACATTGCAGCCCATAGTGCCTTACGCAGCGTCGGCGCACCTAGGCCATCCGAGAACGCGATTAGGCCATTTGTGTTCACACGGTCGCTTTCCGTGAACAGCACTACGATCCAGGGATGACTGCCGGCCGACTGAATTCCTTGACCGATGTGCCCGGAATCCTGGTCGGGAACGCCACCCGGATCGGGGCCGGGGCGCTGACCGGCACCACCGTGATCGTGCCGCCGTCCGGCTCGGTCGCGGGCGTCGACATCCGCGGCGGGGCGCCGAGCACCCGCGAGACGGCCGCGCTCGATCCACGCAACGGCGCGCACTCCCCCGCCGCGTTCGTGCTCACCGGCGGCAGCTCGTACGGGCTGTCCGCCGCGCACGGCGTCTGCGACGCGCTGGGCGGCCTGGTGCCCGCGGCCGCGTTGTTCGACCTCGGCCGAGGTGGCGACTTTTATGCCCGCCCCGGCGTGGAGACCGGCGTCGAAGCACTGCGCGCGGCCGACGAATACGCGGTCGCGGAGGGAAATGTCGGCGCGGGCACCGGCGCGCTCACCGCCGAGATGAAAGGTGGCCTCGGCTCGGCCAGCACGGTGCTGCCGGACGGCACGGTCGTCGCCGCACTGCTCGCGATGAACGCCGTCGGCTCGACGTTCGGTCCCGACGGCCTGCCTTACGGCTTGCGGTTCAGCGAAATGAGCCGGGTACGCGACGGGAAGATCGTCGACTGGCAGGAATTCAGCCTGTCCACACCGGACAGTGACACCGTCCGGACCGCACGGGAGATACTGGAAAGGACCGTTCGCGCACGCACGACGCGCAAACCGATGAACACCGTCATCGGGATCGTCGCGACCGACGCGCTGCTCACCCCGATCGAGTGCCACCAGCTCGCCCGCCGCGCGCAAGACGGCCTGGCGCTGGGAATCCAGCCTTCACACTGCCTCGGCGACGGCGACACGATGTTCGCCGTGGCAACCGGGAAAGCGACCGTCGACGTCGAGCGGCTGCTCGAAGCGGCCAGTGTCGTCGTCGCGCGAGCGATCGTTCACGCGATACTGGCCGCCGATTCCGTTACCACCGACTGGGGACACATGGCGTCCTATCGCGAGCTCTACCTCTGATCCCACCCTGTGGAATCCGTTGCGGCGATCCGTGATCCACGATTACCTGGAGCGGTACCACACAGCACGGTGGAGTGGCCGAGAGGCGAGGCGAAGGTCTGCAAAACCTTTCACACGGGTTCGAATCCCGTCTCTACCTCGACAAAGTGAAGGCCTCGTCGGACGACGAGGCCTTCACTTTTCGCGTCAGCGCGGGAGTTCGCCCGCGAACGCGACCGTCTGCGGGCCGGAAACTCCAGGCTCACATGCGAAAACCTGACCCGCGTACGGCTCGTCGCGACCATGCGTCTGCGCGGTCGTGATGAACAACGTGCCACCGCCAGGTCCACCGAACGTGCAGCAGGTCGTGCGCGCGACAGGCACGTTCACGACCATGTCCACCTCACCCGACGGCGTATAGCGCCGGACCTGGCCGCCATCCCAGAACGCCACCCAGATACAGCCTTCGTCGTCGACGGTCAGGCCGTCCGGCACCGGCGGCGGGCCGTCGAGCTTGGTCACCTGGCGCGGGTTCGACGGGGTGCCGGTCGCGACGTCGTAGTCGTAGACCTCGAACGAGCAGATCGGGCTGTCGACGTAGTACATCAGCGTGCCGTCGGGGCTCCAGCCGATGCCGTTGGAAACGCCGATGCCGCTGCGGAACGAGGTCACCTTCCCGTCCAGGTCGACCCGGTACAGGCTGCCCGCGGCCGCCTCGCGCTCATGCGTGCTGCCCGCCCAGAACCGGCCCGCGGGGTCGCATTTCGCGTCGTTCATCCGCGTGCCCGGCACCGCGGAACCGACCTCGGCCAGCGCGGTCACCGTGCCGTCGCGGTCGATGGCGGTGAATCCCGGCCCGGCCGCGGCCAGCCAGCCGCCGCCCGCGCGCGGGACGACCGCGCCGACCGAGCGGCCGACCTTGATCGTCGTGGTATGCGTCAGCGCGCCCGCTTCGAAGGTGCCCAGGTGCAGTTCGCCCGCCGGGATGTCGATCCACGACAACTCCCCGCGCCCGGCGTCCCAGCCGGGGCCCTCACCCAGCGCACAGGCCGGTCCGCCCAGTAACTCCGCTGTCAGCTCTCGCATGCGCTCACCCTAGCGGTCTTGTCGACAATCGAACTCAAGTCAACAAGAACGCCCACGCCAGCAAACGCCCAGCAAACCGCACTCGCTTGTCCTTAAATACGACAATTGTCAACGCGCACGGTGACGATCGGTGACGATCGGTGCATGTCGATCGGTTAACTGGCAGGCAGCAGCCTCTTGACTCCGCTGCGAATACTGTTTTGTAATACGAGACACATGGCGTTCACCCGCCCGCAACACTCATCCCCGGTCCCATGGGAGCACTTGATGTCCACATACCCGCACAGGCTGCGTGCCTGGAGCGCTGTTGGTTGTTGTTTGATTGTCGGCGCGGTTCTCGCCGGCTGTTCCTCCGGCAAGGAGACCGCGGCCCCCGCGCAGAACGCGCCGAAGGACGGCAAGATCACGCTGTTCTACCTGCAGAAGCAGGGTGACCAGCAGTACTTCGTCGAGCAGGCGAAGGGTGCGCAGGACAAGGCCAAGGAGCTCGGGTTCGACCTCAAGGTGGTCAACCTCGGCCAGGACGCCAACAAGGCGATCAACGAACTCGACGCCGCGGTCGCGCAGGGCGCCAACGGCATCGCGATCGTGGTGCCGGACCAGGCCATCGGCCCGCAGGTGATCGACGCGGCGAAGGCCAAGGGCATCCCGCTGGTCGCCTCGGACGACGTGATCAAGGACAACACGGGCGCGAAGGCCCCGTTCGTCGGCTTCAACGGCTCCGCGATGGGCACCGAGGTGGGCAAGGAGGCCGCGAAGCTGTTCAAGGCAGCGGGCTGGGCACCGGCCGACACCAAGATCATCAGTGCCTACAAGCAGGACCTGACCGTCTGCTCCGACCGCGTCAAGGCCGCCAAGGAGGCCTTCGCCAAGGACGCGGGCGCCGACGTCTCGGTCGTCGAGGTCGGCACCGACAACACCCCGGTCGACGCGCAGAACCGGACCGGCGCGGTGATCGGCTCCAACCCCAACGTCAAGCACTGGGTCGTCTGGGGCTGCAACGACGAGAACGAGACCGGCGCGGTCACCGCGCTGGCGAACGCGGGCATCAAGGCGGCCGACACCATCGGCGTCGGCCTCGGCGCGTACCTGACCTGCAAGGACTGGGCGGCAGGCAAGGACACCGGCAACAAGGCCGCGCTGTTCATCTCCGGCGCCGAGGTCGGCAAGACCGCGGTCCAGGTCCTCTTCGACAAGGTCAAGAACTCGAAGGAACTCCCGGCGGAGACGATCGCGAAGACCCAGATCGTCAACAAGGACAACTTCAAGACCGCAGGCGTCAACTGCACCTGAGCCACCCGCCCGGCGCCGTCGCCCCGGCGGCGCCGGGCACCTTGTCCGCCGTGAACGACCCCAAGGAACCACCCATGTCCGCACCACCGCCTGTCGCGCTGCGCGCGGAGGGCATCAGCAAACGCTTCGCCGCGGTGGCGGCGCTCAGTGACGTCAGCCTCGACTTCCGGCCTGGCGAGGTGCTCGCGCTGATGGGCGAGAACGGCGCAGGCAAGTCGACGCTGCTGCGCGTGCTCTCCGGCGACCACGCCCCCACCGAAGGCCACCTCGAGATCAATGGCGAGCGGATCGCCTTCGACACCCCGCGTGCCGCGATGGCCGCCGGTGTCCGGGTGATCTACCAGGAACCCGAAATCATCCCGCACGTCTCGGTGGCGGAGAACGTCTTCGTCGGCGAACTGCCCGCGCGCGGGCGCGTGTTCAACCGCCGCGCGCTCGCGAAGGCGACCGAGGAAGCGTTGGAGCGCTACGGTTTCGCGGGCGTGCTCGACCCGGCGACGCTCGGCAGCAAGCTCTCGCCCGCGCAGCGGCAGCTGGTCGAAATCCTGCGCGTGCTGGTCGCCGTCACGCCCCCGAAGGTCATCGCCTTCGACGAACCGACCTCGTCGCTGTCCGAGCACGAGGTCGAAGCGCTGTTCCGGCTGATCCGCAGGCTGCGCGACGACGGCGTCGCGGTGGTCTACGTGTCGCACCGGATGAACGAGATCTTCCAGCTCGCCGACCGGATCGCGGTGCTGCGCGACGGCAGGCTGATCGGCGCGCGCGAAGCGTCCGCGACCGACGAGAACGAGCTGATCCGGATGATGATCGGCCGTGACCTCTCGGAACTCGTGCGCCGCTCGGGCACCGACGTCGGCGACGTGATGCTCAAGCTGACCAACGTGTCGACCGACGACGTCGAGGACATCTCCTTCGAGGTGCGCACCGGCGAGGTCGTCTGCCTGGCCGGGCTGGTCGGCGCCGGCCGTTCCGAGCTCGCGAAGGCGATCGTCGGCGACTTCCCCGTCCGCTCGGGCACCGTCGAGCTCGACGGGAAACCGTTGCGCGCCAGGAATCCAGGCGACGCGGTCAAAGCGGGCATCGGGTTCGCGCCCGAGGAGCGCAAGACCGACGCGCTGCTGATGCAACGGTCCGTCCGCGACAACGTCAGCATCGCCGTGCTGGACCGGATCCGCCGCTTCCGGGTGGTGAAACGGGCCAAGGAACGGGCGCTGGTCGACGAATACGTCCGCGAGCTGCGCGTGCGGACGCCGTCGATGGAGCAGGAGGTCCGCAAGCTCTCCGGCGGCAACCAGCAGAAGACCGTGCTCGCACGCTGGCTCGCGCGGCACCCGAAGCTGCTCATCCTCGACGAGCCGACGCGCGGTGTCGACGTCGGCGCCAAGGCCGAGATCTACCGGATCATCGACGGCCTCGCCCGCGACGGCATGGCACTGCTGGTCATCTCCTCCGACCTGCCCGAGGTGCTCGGGCTGGCCGACCGCATCGTGGTGATGCGCGGCGGCCGTGTCGCCGGCGAGATCGCCAGGTCGGAAGCCACCGAAGAAGCCGTACTCACCCTCGCCATCCCGGCCACCGAAGCAGAGGTGACCCCATGACCGCGCCCACCCGCCAGGAGAACCCCATGTCCGCCGAACCCGCCGAAGCCACGGCCAGGATCTCCCCGGTCCGCCGCGTGCTCACCGGCATGGGCGTGCAGAACAGCAGCCTGATCCTCACCCTGATCGCGCTGGTCGTGCTGCTGAGCTTCCTCAACGAGAACTTCCTGCGCACCAGCAACCTGCTGCTCATCGGCAGCGCGATCACCATCATGGGCCTGCTCTCGCTGGTGCAGACGCTGGTGATCATCCTCGGCGCGCTGGACATCTCGGTCGGCTCGATGGCCGGGCTCGCGTCGGTCGTCTCGGCGATGGTCTACACCTCGACCGGCAGCTCCGGCGCGGGCATCCTCGCCGCGGTCGTCATCGGGCTGCTCTGCGGCCTGGTCAACGGCATGATCATCATCTTCGGCCGGGTCAACCCGGTGGTCGCCACGCTCGGCACGCTCGCCACCTACAAGGGCATCGCGCAGGTCGTCTCCGACGGCAAGGCGCAGGGCTACACCGGCGCCGACGACCTGTTCATCTTCCTCGCCAAGGGCACGGTGCTCGGCCTGCCGACGCTGGTGTGGGTGTTCTTCATCGTCGCGGCGATCCTGCACTTCCTGCTGCGCTACACCGACATCGGCCGCAACATCTTCGCGATCGGCGGCAACGACACCGCCGCACGCCTGGCGGGCATCAACATCAACCGCTACATCATCGGCGTGTACGCGCTGGTCGGCATGGTCGCGGCGATCGCGGGCCTGCTGATCACCGCGCGGACCGGGTCCGGCCAGCCGACTTCGGGCTCGGAAGGCCTGGAGCTGCAGGCCGTCACCGCGGCCGCGCTGGGCGGCACGATGCTCAAGGGCGGCAAGGGCTCCATCGTCAGCACGGTGCTCGCGGTGTTCATCGTCGGCGTGCTCGACAACGGCATGTCCGGTCTCGGCATCAACCAGTTCTGGCAGAACGTCGCGCACGGCCTGCTGCTGGTCGCCGCGGTGGTGCTGCAGCAGCTGCGCAGCGGGGAACGCCGCGTCGGCCTGCCTGCGTGAGCATGCCGGCACCCAAGGACGGCGCGAGCAGGGCCGGTGGCCGGAACCTGCACGCCCGCATCGTCGACGAGCTGGGCAGGCTCATCGTCACCGGCGTGCTCGGCGACGGCCAGCCGCTCGTGCCCGAGGACATCGGGCGCCGGTTCGGCGCTTCCCGGACGGTGGTCCGGGAAGCGCTGCGGGTGCTCGAGTCCAAGGGCATGGTCGCCGCGCGGCCCCGCGTCGGCACCTGGACGCTGCCGCCGGACGACTGGGACGCGATCGATCCCGACGTGATCGCCTGGCGGATGCACGGACCGAATGGCGGCCATCAGCTCCGCGAACTGCTCGAACTGCGGCTCACGATCGAGCCGCAGGCGGCGCGGCTGGCCGCCCAGCACCGGCGGCCGGACGAACTGTCCAAAATGGCCGCCGCGTACGAGCGGATGGCCGACGCGGTGGACCGCGAGGACCACGAATCGTTCAAGACGGCCGATTGCGAGTTCCACGCGGCGCTCATCCGCGCTTCCGGCAACGCGCTCATCGCGCAATTGCAGGTTCCGGTGGTCGCCGCGCTGAACGCGCGCGGCGAGCTGCTCGACGCGCCCGGCGACCTGTCGGTTTCCACGCTGGTACTGCATTCGCGGGTGCTGACCATGGTGCTCGCGAAGAACGCGGACGGTGCTGAAACCGCTTCCCGGCGGTTGCTCGAGTCGATGGTTCCGACGCCGGATCTGGCTTGATATATCGGTTTTGGGCATCAAACTCACCGCTCAGCGGTCCATTGACACGCTAGGTGGTTCAGACCATAGTCGGATTCCGACCGCCGCCACGGAAAACGCACAGGAGACGGAAATGTCCGTTCGTATCCGCGCGCTCGCGTTAGCTCTCGCGGCCGCGTTGACCGGTGGCCTGGCCACCGCCGCCCCGGCGCAGGCCGGCCCGGTGCCCGCCGAGCTGTGCGACGTCGCACAGAAGATGGTCTCCGCCGGTGACTACTGGGTGAACAACGGCACGAACCTGGCGTCGAACGGCTGGGAGAACGCCACCTTCCACGTCGGCAACCTCGCGGTCGTGCGCACCACCGGGATGTCGAACCACAAGACACTGCCGTGGGCGAAGGCCAACAACTACCTGCTGCAGACCGACGCGAAGAACCCGTTCTTCCCCGACTTCGAGGCGGCGGGCGAGGCCTACCTCGACCTGTTCACCTACTTCCATCCGGATGCGCCGATCATCGCCGACCTGCGCAAGCGCGTCGCCGACGAGGTCGCGAGCGTGCAGAAGGGGCACACCAAGTACTGGAACTACGTCGACGCGCTGAACATGGCGATGCCGTCGTTCGCCAGGCTCGGCGTGCTGGACAACAGCCCCGCCACCCTCGACGCGATGCACACCCTGTTCCGCTACACGGAAAAGGGTGTCAACGGCCGCGGCCTGTTCAGCGAGTCGACCGGCCTGTGGTGGCGCGATGGCGGCTACATCGGCAGCAACACCTTCTGGTCGCGCGGCAACGGCTGGGCGATCTCGGCGCTGTCCAAGGTGCTGCAGGTGCTGCCCGCGAACGACCCGCGCCGCCCGGAGTACCTGCGGGTGTTCAAGAAGATGGCCGCCACGCTCAAGGCGGTACAGCGCTCTGACGGGTTCTGGAACTCGAGCCTGACCAACCCGTACCAGTACGGCGGTCCGGAGAGCAGCGGCACCGCGTTCTTCACCTATGGCATCGCGTACGGCATCAACGCCGGGATACTCGACGCCGCGACCTACAAGCCGGTCGTCGACAAGGGCTGGCAGGCGCTGACGACCAAGGCGCTGCAAGCCAACGGGCGGCTCGGGTACGTCCAGCCGGTCGGCGCCAAGCCCGGCCCGTCGAAGCCGGACGGCACCGCGGCGTACGGCGTCGGCGCGTTCCTCATCGCCGGTCAGCAGGTCGCGAAGCTGACGCCGGGGTGCGCACCGCCTGCGTAAGGTGGAGGCGTGACTCAGGCGCTGATCTTCGACTTCGACGGCTTGCTGGTCGACACCGAGACCGCGGTGCTGGCCAGCTGGCGGGAGACCTTCGCCGAGTTCGGCCTCGAGCTGCCGATGGACGTGTGGCACACGGTCATCGGCACGCACACCACCGCGCAGGTCATGTTCGACCTGCTGGAAGACCACGCGGGCCCGCTCGACCGGCTCGCGTACCGCGCCAAGTCACGGGCCCGGGTGCGCGCCATGCTCGAAACGGAGGGCACCCGGCCAGGGGTCGGGCGCTACCTCGACGACGCGGCGGCGCTCGGGCTCCGGCTCGGCGTCGCCTCGAGCTCGTCGGCCGAATGGGTCGAGGGGCATCTCGCCAGGCTCGGGCTGCGGGAGCGTTTCGACACCGTCGTCACCGGCGACCGCTTCCCCGCCAAGCCCCGGCCTGATCTCTATCTCGCGGCGCTGGCGGCGTTGCGCGCGGACGCCGCCGACGCGGTCGCGTTCGAGGACTCGCCCAATGGCGTGACCGCCGCCAAGGCCGCGGAGCTGCGCTGTGTCGCCGTTCCGAACCCGATCACCGAGACACTCGGGTTCGGCCACGCCGATCTGGTGCTGCCGTCGTTCACCGACAAGTCACTCGATGACGTGCTGCTGGCACTGAAAGAGTGAACTTCGGGCGCGGCGATGGAGAAGGATCTTGCCGCTCGGGAAACATCGGTCCATACACAGTGGAATCAGCAATCTCCTGTACCGGCGCCCCGAACTGTACGAAGTGGTCCATCACGGATCGGACCACGCGGTGCCCCGGATGGCCGAGAAGCTGTTCCACCGCCACCTCGGCGGATTCCCGGCGAGCATTCTCGACACCGGCTGCGGCACCGGGCGTGACCTGGAGTACCTCGCGAAGAACTGTGAGGACCGCGTCGGCGTCGACTATCAGGAGTCGATGATCGGGTACGCGCGCAAGCAGCGGCCGTCGATCGACTCCCGGACCGGCGACATGCGGACGCTGCGGCTGGACCGGACGTTCGCCGCGATCGTCAGTTTCGGCTACGCCATCGCGAACATCCACGAGAACGCCGAACTCGACCAGGTCATGGCGACCTACGCCGCGCACAGCGCGGCGGGCACGCTGCTCGTGCTGGAGGTCATCAACGCGACCAATCCGCTGCCCCTGCCTGCCGGATGACGTCTACTACGGCATCCAAACGGAACGCGCACGGCTGAATTTCGGGGTGTCCGGCCAGACCTTGGGCGGGCAGCCCGCCATGCTCACGGCGATCGCGCAGGTCAAGACGGCGGCAGCACTGGCCAATCCGGACATCGGCGTGCTGCGCGAACCGGTCGCGCTGGCCATCTGCCAGGCCGCCGACGAGATCGTCGCGGGCACGCTCGGACCGGAGCAGTTCCCGGTCGACGTGCTCAGCGCCGGCGGCGGTGTGTCGCCGAACATGAACGTCAACGAGGTGATCGCCAACCGCGCCAACGAGATCCTGTCCGGGTCGAGGGGGTACGAATTCGTCCACCCCAACAACCATGTCAACGCCGGGCAGTCCACTTCGGACGCCATGGCCACCGCGGTGAACGTCGCACTGCATCGGGACATCCTGCGCCTGCGCGACGCCGTCGAGCACATGGCCGACGTGCTCGAGGAGAAGATCGCCGAGCATCGCGACACGGTCAAGCTGTCGCGTACCTGTTTTCAGGACGCGGTTCCGGTGACGTTCGGCCAAGCGTTCGGCGCCTATCTCGCCGTCGCCCGGCGTGGGGTGAGCCGGCTGAGCGATGGGCGGAACGGTCGTCGGGACCGGGCTGGGCGTCGGCGCTGGTTACGTCGAGCGGATCTACCCTCGGCTGCGGGAGACGACCGGGCTGCCGTTGCGGCGGCACGCGAACTTCTTCGACGCGTTCCAGAACGGCGACGTGTTCCAGTACGTGTCGGCGATCTTCAAGGCGCTGGCGTGTGGCCTGGTGAAGATGGCCAAGGACCTGCGGATCCTCGCCAGCGGCAACCGGGCGGGCCTGGGCGAGATCCGGCTCCCCGCGGTGCAGGCGGGGTCGAGCTTCATGCCGGGCAAGGTCAACCCGGTGATGGCGGAATTGGTCGTCCAGGTCGGTTTTCAGGTCTGTGGCAACGATTCCGTGGTCACCATGGCCGTCGAAGGCGCGGAACTGGACTTCAACGCGTGGACCGCGGTCATCGTCAAGAACCTCTTCGAGTCGGCCAAGCTGCTGACGAACACGATGCCGTTGTTCGCGGAGAAGTGCCTGCGTGGCATTGAGGTCGACACCGCGCACAACCGCCGCACCGCCGAAAGCTCACTCGGGCTGTCCACGGTGGTCGGCGGCGTCTACGGCTACGACGCGGGCGCCCGTGCCGCGCACCACGCGGCCGACCACGACACTTCCATCAAGGAAGCCGTGATCGAACTGGGCATCGCGCCACGGACAACGGCGTTGGTGCAGGGCATCCCGCACGCGGCCCGGCTGGCGATCTTCCACACGACCGGCGCGGTCGCGCGCGCCGACGACGTGATCTCGGCCCAGGAGTCGCAGGCCTTGGCGGTGGTCGCGGACGCCTTGGGCCTGGACGCGCCGCCGGAGGGTCGCCCCGACGGGATGCCGTCGGACGTCGGCGCGCTCCGCGCCGAGGACCGGGAGTTGGTCTACGCGTGCACGGCCTGGCTCGCCGGCGCGGACTCGGTCACCGACGCGGCCGAAACGGCACTGCTCGGCCGCCTGTCCGCGGCGCTGGAGCTCGACGAGCCTCGTGAGTGGTATGGCCGGTTCTAACCGGCCATACCACTCACGAGCCCTTTCATGGCAAGGCGACGACCGCGTCGACCTCGATCTCGAGTGACGGGTAGGCGAACCCGGCGACCTCGATCAGCGTGGCGGCCGCTGGGCGTGCCTGGTCGCCCAGTACCTCGGTGCGGATCTCGCGCAGCCGGGGAAGCTTGCTCGCGTCGGTGAGATACCAGCCGAACTTGACCACGTCGGACCAGGTCGCGCCGAGCCCGGTGAGCACCCGGCCGAGGTTCTCCAGCGCCAGCCGGGTCTGCGCGTCGAACCCTTCGGCGGCCTTGCCCTCGGCGTCGACGCCGATCTGCCCGGTGACGAACGCGAGCCGTCCGGTGGTCGTCACCGCGTACGCGAGGCCGGGAGTCACGGCGAGGTCGGGGACTTCGGTCAAACGGTCGGTGATGGGCACGACGGTCTCCTCATGCTTTGGGGGCCTTCAGACTTTAAGACAGTCAGTGGCCTCACCCAGCCGAAGTCGGGGATCTTCAGCAAGAAACGTGCGAGCCGGGCCCGGTCCGGAATGCCGGGTCTCGAACCGGACGGTCACCCGGCCCTGACCGGCGCCCTGCACCCACCCGGTGCCGAACTCCGCGTGGACGACATCGTCGCCCGCGCGCCACTCCGAACGTGCGGTGACCGGAGCGGACACGACCGGCGCGAGGGTTTCCTGCACCGGCGCGGGCACGGCGACGGTGAACAACGGATCCTGGTGCGGCTCGGAAAGCCCGCTGAACCCGACACCGGCGAGCCGTACGCCGCCGAACTCGGCCGGGTCGATGAGCAGCCGCTCGGCCATCGCGGTCAGCTGATCGACGTCATCGGTCGGGAAGGTGGTCGTCTCCGACCGGGTCACCGTGCTCATGTCGGTGTGCCGCAGCTTGATCACGACCGTCCGCGCGACCCGCCCCGACCGGACGAGCCTGGCGTGCGCGCCCTGCGCGATCCGGCGGATTTCCGCGCGCAGCCTCGGCAGGTCGATGATGTCGACGTCGAACGTCGTTTCGGCGCTGACCTGCTTGGCCTCCCCGCGCTCGGCGACCGGCCGCTCGTCGATACCCGACGCGAGCAGCCGCAGGTCCCGCCCGACGCTGCCGAAGAGCGCCTTGGCCTCCTTTTCGGACAGCGCGGCGAGCTGCCCCAGCGTGAGGATGTCCATCCGCTTCAGTTTCGCCTCGGCGACCGGCCCGATCCCCCACATCGCGCGCACCGGCAGGTCGGCGAGGAACTCGCGCTCGGTGCCATGCGGCACCACGAGCAGCCCGTCCGGCTTCGCCCGGTCCGACCCGATCTTCGCGACCTGCTTACCCGCGCCCGCGCCGACCGACGCGGTCAGCCCGGTCTCGGTGCGGATGCGGCTCCTGAGCTTCTCCACGAAGACACGGACCTGCTCGGCCGTCGCCCCCACGAGTTCGGGCGGCTCGGCGAAGGTCTCGTCGAGCGAGATCCGTTCCAGCACCGGCGCGTACTCGCCGACGATGCCGAACACCTCACGGCTGAGCTGCTCATACAGCTTGAACCGCGGCGGCAGTATCACCCCGCCGGCAGGCAGCAGCCTGCGCGCCTGCGACATCGGCATCGCCGAGTGCACGCCATGCGGCCTCGCCTGATAGCTGGCCCCGGCGACCACCCCGCGCGGCCCGGTGCCCCCGACCACCACCGGCCTGGTGGCCAGCGTCGGCCGGGTGAGCTGCTCGGCCGCGGCGAAGAAGGCGTCGAGGTCCAGGTGCACGACCCATCGACTCACAGTGCCATCGTGGCACAGGGGTCCGACAAAACCCCGAAGCCGCATTGGGGGCCTGCCAGGTCCCCAATGCGGCTTTCGGCACCTGGCACGTCCCGAACGACGCATTGGGATTTTTTGCCGTCTTCGGGGATGCGGCGCGTGGCTAGGTTCGGCGGATGATCAGTAGGTGCGCGGCCTGTGGTGGCACAGACCTCGAGAGTGGATTCATGAACGACAGCGGCGAGGGCTCGGTCGGGCATGTGTTCTGGGTCGCCGGCGCGCTGGTGTTCGGCCGGTTCACGGGGCGCGCGAAGACGGCGCACCTGCGTAAGCACTTCGTCGAGACGCTGCGCTGCCGCCGGTGCGACTTCCTCAACAACTACGCGCGCGGCCAGAAGTAGCTAGGCCGCCAATGTGATGGCGGTGACCAGCAATCCCTCGGCTGCCAGCCAGTTTCCCCGCAGGACCGGGCCGGACGGGATCAGCAGGCGCGCCGTGAACTCGCCGGCGCGGTCGGCGGTGATCAGGGCGTCTTCGAACTCGAGGCGGGTGCCCGTCAGCGGATACCAGGTCTTGTAGACGGACTCCTTCATGCTGAACAGCAGGCGATCCCAGCGCACCGACGGGTCGGCCATGAGCGACCGCCGGATCCACGCCTGCTCCTCCGGCAGCGCGATCGAAGCCAGCACGCCCTCCGGCAACGGCCCGTTCGGTTCGGCGTCGAGGCCGAGTGCGGCGACCTCAGCTGTCCGAGCCAAGGCGACGGCGCGATAGCCGGCGCAGTGCGTGATGCTGCCGACGATCGACGCGGGCCAGCGCGGCGCGCCGTGCAGGCCGGGCAGGACCGGGGCCGCGGGGACGCCGAGTTCGGCGAAGGCCTGGCGGGCGCACCAGCGGGCCGTGGTGAACTCGCGGCGACGCTTGTCGACCGACTTTTCGATCAGGAGCGCCTCTTCCGGGAAGAGTTCGACGTCGGCCGGGTCGTCGAAGGTCTCGCACCAGACCACCGGGGACGGCAGCAGCTTGCCCAGCATCATGCGCGCTCCTCCGGAAGGATGACCCGCGGATCCGTGCCGGGGTGCCACGAACGGCGCCACTCGCGCGGATAACCGACCGAGACCTCTTCGAACCGCACGCCGTCGTGCCAGCTCGTGCGCGGGATGTGCAGGTGGCCGTACACCGCGATCTGGCAGCGGAATCGCTTGTGCCAGTCCGCGGTGCGGGTGGTTCCACACCATTGGGCGAATTCGGGGAAGTGCAGGATGTCCGTCGGGTCGCGCAGCAGCGGGTAGTGGTTGACGAGGATCGTGCCCAGCTCCGGATCGCAGGCGGCGAGCCGCGCTTCGGTCTCCTCGAGCCGTGCGTGACACCAGGCCTCGCGCGTCGGGTACGGATCCGGGTGGAGGAAGAACTCGTCCGTGCAGACGACGCCCTTCTCCTCGGCCTGCGCGAGCGCCTGCGCCTTGGTCCTCGCTGTCGGCGTGCGCCAGCTGTAGTCATAGAGAAGGAACAGCGGCGCGATGAGCAGCGGACCGCCAGGGCCTTCCCATGTTTGATAAGGGTCCTCCGGCGTCAGCACGCCCAGGTTCTTGCAGATGTCCACCAGGTGCCGATACCGCTCCTCGCCACGCAACTGGACCGCGTCCTGCTTCGGCGTCCACAGCTCGTGGTTGCCGGGCACCCAGATGACGCGCGCGAAGTTGCGGCTCAGCGTCTCCAGCGCCCAGGTGATCTCTTCGACGATCTCGCCGACGTCGCCCGCGACGATCAGCCAGTCCTCGTCGGTCTTCGGCCGGATCCGTTCGACGATCGCGCGGTTGTCCTCGTACGCGACGTGCAGATCACTGATGGCCAGCAGGTTCCGCCGCACCATCGGTCACCTCCCAGAGGGTCGTCCTGATGGTGTCCAGCACGGCCTCGGTGTGGAAGTCGAGGTAGAAATGCCCGCCGTAGAACACCTTCAGCTCGAAGTCCGACTCGGTGTGCTCGCCCCACACCCCCGCCTCGTTCAAGGTGACCTGTGGGTCGTCGTCCCCGGTCAGCGCGACGATCGGGCAGTGCAGGCGCGGGCCGGGCTGATATCGGTACGTCTCGGCGGCCTTGTAGTCGGCACGCACCGCGGGCAGGATCATCCGCAGGATCTCGTCGTCGAGCATGGCCGCGGTCGCACCGCTCATGGCCTTGAGGCTGGCGATGATGGCGTCGTCGTCGGCCTGCCACACGTTCTCGTCGCGGAACGTCGACGGCGCGCGCCGCCCCGAGGCGAACAGCACCACCGGCGTGACGCCCGCCTTCTCCAGCCGGATGGCCACCTCGAACGCGATCGTCGCGCCCAGGCTGTGCCCGAACAACGCGATCGGCCGGTCGGTGCGCTCCAGCAACTCGGGCGTGATGGCGTCGGCGAGGTCGCCGACGTCGTCGAGGCACGGCTCCGCGCGGCGGTCCTGCCTGCCGGGGTACTGGACGCCCAGCACCTCGACGGACGGGGTCAGTGCCGCCGACAGCCCGTAGTAATAGGTGGCCGCCCCGCCCGCGTGCGGGAAGCAGACCAGCCGGGTGTGCGGATCGGGCGCGCCGTGGAAGTTCCGGATCCAGGCGCTGTTTTCGCTGCTCATGCTGCGCACTCCAGCCAGGAGATGGGGAGAAGGAAGACCCTTTTCATTCAAGCGACGGCCCGGCCGGTACCGCCAGAGGATCAGACCCCTAAACGAGCGTCCGCACCCGCGCTTCGACCCCTACCCGGTCCGGCCTACCCCTCAATACGTGTGTATTACACAGCCGTCATAGACAACAGTTCTACACAGTTGTATGGTTCTTGGCATGACTACTGCAGAAGCCAAGGCCGGACGCAAGGAGTGGATCGGGCTCGCCGTGCTGATCCTGCCTGTGCTCCTGGTCGCCATGGACATCACCGTTCTCTACTTCGCCGTCCCCTCGATCTCCGCCGACCTCAAGCCGAGCGGCACCCAGCAGCTGTGGATGATGGACGTCTACGGCTTCGTGCTGGCAGGCCTGCTCATCACGATGGGCGGCCTCGGAGACCGGATCGGCCGCCGCAGGCTCCTCATCATCGGCACGGTGCTCTTCGGAGCCGCCTCCGTCGCCTGCGCCTTCTCCACGAGCCCCGAAATGCTGATCGCCTCCCGCGCACTGCAGGGCATCGGCGGCGCGACCCTCATGCCCTCCACACTGGGCCTGATCCGCAACATGTTCCACGACCCCAAGCAGCGCCGTAAGGCCGTCGCGGTCTGGTCCGTCGGCCTGTCCGCCGGTGCCGGTCTCGGCCCGGTCGTCTCCGGCCTGATGCTGAGCAGCTTCCACTGGGGCTCGATCTTCCTCGTCAACATCCCGATCATGGTCCTGCTGCTGGTGCTCGCCCCGGTCCTGATCCCCGAGTACCGCTCCCCCAACCTGGGCAAGTTCGACCTGCTGGGCGGCGCGCTGTCGCTGACCGCGGTGCTGGCCATCATCTGGGGCCTCAAGGAAATCGCCGTCCACCACACCTTCGCCGTCCCCGGCGCCGTCATCGCCGCAGGCCTGATCCTGGGCACCCTGTTCATCCGCCGCCAGGTCACCAGCTCCGACCCGATGATCGACCTGACCCTGTTCAAGTCCCGCGGCTTCGGCCCGTCCATCACCTGCAACCTGGTCTGCTTCTTCGGGATGATCGGCTTCGGCATCTTCTCCACCCAGTACCTCATGGAGGTGCTGCGGATGAAGCCGCTGGAGGCCGCGCTCTGGACGCTGGCCGCCCCGGTCGTCGTCAGCTTCGTCGCCCCGATCGCCGCGATCGTGGCCCAGAAGACCCGCCCCGCCTACATCATCGCCGCCGGCTTCACCGTCGCCGCCCTCGGTTTCCTGCTCATCACCCAGGTCACCACCGAGCACAACATCCCGCTCGTCATCACCGCGATCGTGCTCAGCGGTGTCGGCATCGCCGTGGTCCTCTCGATCGTCACCGACATGGTCGTGGCGACCGCTCCGGCCGAGCGTGCCGGTGGTGTCTCGGCGCTGCTGCAGACCGCCCAGGAACTCGGTGGCGCGCTGGGCATCGCGGTGCTCGGCTCGATCGGCGCCGGCTTCTTCGGCCCCGCCATGGACAAGACGATCCCCGCCGGTCTGCCGGAAGGCACGCTGGAGGCGGCCCGCCAGACCCTCGGTGGCGCCCACGACGTCGCGCTGAAGCTGCCGCAGGCACAGGGCGACAACCTGTTCCGCGTCGCACAGGAAGCCTTCGTCACGGCCATGCACCCGGCCGCGATCACCGCCGCCGTCGTGGTCTTCGCCGCCGCCATCGCCGCCCTGATCTTCCTGCGCCACATCAAGAACACCCCCGAGGTCAGCGCCGAAGACGCCTACTCGGTCGAGAACACCACGGAGACCAGGGACCTGGTCACCGCATAAGCCGGGCCGTACGGGGCGGGCGACCTAGTAGTCGACCCCCAGGCCCGCCCCGTACGACCCACCCGGAGCTTCGGCCACCGCGGGAACACCCTGCGGTGGCCGAAGTTCGTTCACACCACGTTTTCCTTCCCCTCAAAGGAGAATCACGATGCCAGTCCGACCGGTTCCAGGAGTGAAGGTCACGGTCTCACAGAATGGCAGACTGCAGCTCTTCTCGACGCTGACCGAGAAGCGCTTCGAATGCAACGGGGTCGGCACCGCGATCTGGATCGCACTGCGCCAGCACGACGGCAAGACCGGCGCCGCCGCCACCATGCTCGCCAACCTGTGGCGGACCGATCCCGCCAACACACTGGCGGACATCGAGATGTGGGTCGACGAGCTCACCGACGCCGGTCTGCTGCACAACGCGTCGTGACCCGCTACCCGGGAGCCAGCTCCCGCACCCGCCGCAGCAACAGCCGCCGGGTCTCCGCCGGACCCAGCGCCCGCTCGCGGCAGCTCTTGAAGGCACGCAGGCATTCCCGGGTCTCGTTCACCTCATCGAGGTAGACCCCGCCGCCGAACACCGTCGACTGGTGGACCACATCGTCCACGCCGGGGCAGAAGCGGAACACCGACAGCGCGCCACCCAGCAGCGGATGCACCCCGAGCGACAGCGGCACGATCCGCACGGTGATCCACGGCTTCCCGTCGATCACCCCCAGCACGTGCAGCAGCTGCCTCCGCAGCACGGCAGGCCCGCCGACCGGCCGCAGCAGCGCGGACTCCCCGATCAGGAAACTGATCCGGTTCTCCAGTTCCAGCACCCGCTGCCGATCCAGCCGGAACGTGATCCTGGCTTCCATCTCCGCCTCCATCGGCGCGTTGGTGCGGTAGATCGAGTCCGCCACCAGCGCCCTGATGTAGTCCGGGATCTGCAGCAGTCCCGGGATCAGCTGATCCGCGAAGCAGTAGATCTCGCTCGCGTCCTCTTCCAGATCCCCGAGCCTGCGGAACGTGCCGGACAGGATGTCCGAATAGGTCTTCCTCGGCTGCCGCTTCCTCGCCTCCTCCCCGAGCGCGAGCATCTCGTCCCGCTTGTCACCGCGCACCTTGAGAAAGTCCAGCAAGGCGTTGAGCTCCAAGGCTTTGAGCGTCCGCTCGCCCCGCTCGACCTTGCTGATCTGACTCGCGTCGCACTCGATGACCTCGGCCATCTCCCGCTGCTGCCGCTTCGCCTCGATCCGCAGCCGCCGCAGCTCCGACCCGAGCTGACGCCGTCCAATGGGCCTTCGCATCATGTCGGCCTCCCTCCCTGATTCACCCGATCGCGACCTCGCCAGGTGGCCTAGGCCACTATATATTGAGTGCAGGATATCAAAGCGCTCCACGGCGGCTTTCGAGTCCACAAAGGATCGATCTACAAAGGATTTTGGTTGAGGGGCAAGCGAAAGGAGGTAGAGCAATGGTATTGGCAAATCCAGCCGCAGGCTCGGTGAGCGCATGAACGGGGCTCATGTCACCCTGAGCGTTTCAAACGGGGCGTTTGTGTCGTGCCGACAGCACCACGCCGCTGATCCTGGTCAACTTTGCTTGTATGCAAGCGAAAGGAGGAATCTGGGCGTTGAGTGACCAGATTCCTCCTCTCGCTTGCATACAACGGCGGTCGCGGGGCGACCAAGCAGGACTGCGCGAGGACGGGGCGCGTGGGGTTGGCGGCGTGGGCGCATGGGTCGGGGTGACTAGGGCGCCACACCGCCGATCCCGGCCAACTTTCGTTGGTATACAAGCGAAACCCGAGTTCGGGCCATTGGATGGCCAGAAATCGGGGTTCGCGTGTATACGATCCGCCCCAGCGCTCGGGCAACCGGCACCCGACCCTCCAGGCGAGTGGGACCGCGGGGCGACCAAGTAGGACTGCGCGAGTGGAAGCTTTGCTGCGTCTAACGCAGCAGAGGTTCCACTCGCTCGCGGAATACAGTCCGCCAAGGGGTCGTGAGTGGTACGGCCGGTTCTAACCGGTCTAAACACTCACGACCCCTGGTCTCGCCTGGCCAGATCGTGGGCGAGGGGTTCCCCTTGTTCAGCCGCGAAAGGGCATGCGCGAGTGGTAACTCTGCTCCGTTGGCCGGAGCAGAGTTACCACTCGCGGCCTGTCCGGAGTGCCACCGCCGATCCCTCGAAAGCCGGGACCCGGACGAAAGTCCAGATCCCGGCTTTCAGCCAAACCCGAAGGGGCTCAGTAGGTGTTGCTCATGTCCACGGCACTCCCGTCGGCGTCCACCATCTCCGAGACGCCGTGCAGGGCAAGCCCGGCGGGCAGGTCCGCTCGGCTGTGGACGCTCAGCTTGCGGTACACCCGGGTCAGGTGCTGCTCGACCGTGCTCACCGTGATGTAAAGGCGGCGCCCGATCTCGCGGTTGGTGTGACCCAGTGCCGCGAGCAAGGCGACCCGGCGCTCGGCGTCGGACAGGATCGGGGCGCCCGAGATGTCGGCCTGGGTGTCGGCTTCCTTGACGACCTCGCCCGCCGAACGCTCGCGCGGGAGTTGCTGAGGTGGCAAGGCTCCGGACTGGCAGGCCTTCGTCTCCTGGGCGGCACGCCTGGCCATCATGCGGGCTCGGTCGAACTCGCCCATTTCCTGGTGGACCTGGCTCAGGTCGGCCAGTGCGCGGGAAAGCTCCAGGCGGTCGCCGGAGATCTGGAGGCACTCGATGGCCTGACGCAGCAAAGCGGGACGCTGCGGGAGGTCGCTCGAGGCCGCCAGCACGCGCAGCGAGATGCCGCGGGTGCGGGAGTCGACCGGGCCCGAGCGCTCGAGTTGCTCGGCGACCAGTTCGCGGGCGACGGCTTTGCGGCCCAGCTGGAGGTTGGCTTCGGCGAGATCGCTGCGCCAGGGGGCGAGCCCTGGCACGTCGAGGTCGCGTTCGCGCATCAGCTTGCCGCAGGTCTGGAAGTCGCTGATCGCCGCCAGCACCCGGTCGGCCGCCAGGTAGTAATGCCCGCGGGCTCGGAGATAGCGGAGGCCGAACAGCGTGGAGAACATCGCGTCCGGGACTATCTGCTTGAGCACCTCGGCTGCCGCGTCGAGCCTGCCCATCGCGGTGTTCGCGAGCAACAGCGTCGTGAGCGGGTAGCCGATGAGCACGCCCCAGCTCTGGGCCTGCAACAGGTTGCGCGCCGTTTCGGCGTGCAGGACCGCGGTGGCGAGCTGGCCTCGGCGCAGTGCGATGTCCGCCCTGATGCTGCCTAGCATGGCCTGCCACGTCGTGGCGCGCCTGCGGACGGCCTCGTCCATCAGCGCGTCCACCCAGGACGCCGCCTTGCCTGCCTTGTTCACGTAGACCAAGGCAAGTACCGCTGTCGCCAGCACCTCGAGCGAGGTGTCGCCGAGGCGGCAGCTCTGCAGGATGTGCTCGGCGCTGGCCGTCGCGGCCTCGCGGGCGCGCTGGGTGTTGGAGTTGCTCATCCCGAGCGTGTTGGCCGCGCCCGACCACATGCCCTCCGGGACGGGCTGGGGCGGCGACGGGTCGTCGTCGACGTTGCGGAAGTGGGCGCACGGGAGCCCGTAGAACCATTGGTAGGCGACGCGGAGCTCGGCCGCCAGCTGGAGGTCCGCGACGCCAGTGGAGGTGTCGAGCACCTCCATTCCTTTGAGGACGGTCTCTTTGTCGCCCTGCCACAGGGAATTCCGGATCACCGTGACCGCGTCGCGGCGGGTGAGCCTGCCGTCGCGGGCCGCGACGCGCAGTGGCTCGAGATAGTGGGAGGCGACCGACGGGTTGATCCGCCAGACCACCCTGGCGAGCGCCTTGGTGACCTCGACACGCTCGCGCTCGTCGGTGCTGGCGTCGAGCGCGAGCTCGAGGCAGCGGACGGCGAGGCTCACGTCGTCGGCGACGACCGCCTGCTCGGCCGCGTCGCGCATGACCGCGATCGACCAGCTGCCGACGACCTTGTCGGCGGCGATGAAGTGGCGCGCGACCTCGGACGAGGCCGCACCCTTCTGATAGAGCAGCCCGGCAGCGCTGATGTGCATGCGCGAGCGCTCGTCCGGCGAGAGACTGTCCAGCACCGCGGCTTCGGCCACCGTGTGCCGGAACTTGCCGTTGCCGAGCAGTCCCGCCGCGGTGAGAATGTCGATCACCTGCACGACCGCTTCGGACTTGATGCCCATCAGGCGGCCGATCATCGCGGGCGTGCCTTCGGAACCGAGCACGGCGAGACCGCGCGCGACATCGAGCAGCCGTGGCTCCCAGCGGTGGAGGCAGGCGAGAACGGAACGACCGAAGGCGACGCCGACAGCGGGCTCGCCTTCAGCGGTCGGTGTGCTCGCGCGGTAGTCCTCGATGAGGGCGTTGACGAGCATCGGGTTGCCGGCGCTGACGTCGTGATAGAACTTCGCGACCGCCGCCACCTTGTCCGTGTCGGCGACCGCGGCGACACGGTCGGCGACGCCCTGCTCGGTCAGCGGCTCCAGCCGGACGAGGTGATGCTCCCGGCGGGTCACCTCCGCACGGAACAGCGGCAGGGTGGGCTGCGGGCGCTCCCATTCGTTGAGAATCATCAGCACCCGAGATGAGTTCATCCGCCGCCGCAGATACAGCAGCAGCTGCAGCGACGAGCTGTCCACGAACTGGACGTCGTCGATGCCGATCACCACCGGCCGCTCGCGCGAGAGTTCCAGCAACGCCGTGCAGATCTCGTGAACGACCTTGACCCCGGTGTGCTGGATGGTGGAGACGTCGGTGTTCGCGTCCCCCTCGGCGAGTGAATCGGCGGTGATGAGCTTGAGGACACGGTCCGCGACTTCGGTCGGGAGGCCCGAGCTGTGGAAGAGCTGGTCGATCACGCCGGTCTGCAGGGCCCGTTCGGCCCGCGATCCGGTAGCGGTGAGTAACAACGCTCCGGAATCGATTGCGTAGCGTGAAAACTCATGCAATAGCTCGGTCTTGCCGGTGGCAAGGCCACCGCCGACCAACACGAGTTGGCCGTTCCCGTCGGCAGCCTCGGCGAGTAGACGCTGCAATACGTCCATTGCGTCGCGGTGTTCGGCGAACGCCATGCGGTCAACCCCCAAAAGGCCCATTATGCGCACTGGTGATTACCTACGCCGATGTCGACCTTCGCCTGACCCGGCCCTGTCCAGCCATAGCCGAGTTTAGCCCCATAAGAGTGAGACCGTGAAGGTTTATGTTACCGGTCGAGGGTGATTGGTGATCGATTTTTCGTCGTTCGGGTCGATGTGCGCACCAGTAATACCAGGTGTGGTTGGACAGTTACCCGCCGACTATGCCAAGTGGGTGAATATCAACTGCGCCCCGCTCGCTGGGACGCCGCCTGGCAAAACACCGTCATGAAACCCCGCTAAAGCTGGCGCCACCTGCGGCGAGGGGGTGAGCAACCGCCCCCCCCTCCAGGACGTGAATCTGTCCGGCAGCACGACAGGTTCGCGCCGCGCGCCGGGGACCGGGCCTCTGGTCCAGACCAAGATACACATGCGTCCAGAAAGGACCCTCGGCGGGAACTGATGACGTTTTGCTGCCAGTTCTCTTGAAAGATCACCAAAACCGACATTAGGCAAACCTGGGTTCACACTTCTTTCACTGAATCGATAGGAACTCTGCGATACGTCTTGTTCACGTTCCGAGTTGTTACGTGAATCGAAACACCGTAATAATCCACCATCCAACACGAAAACGCGAAAAGTACTCAAGGTCCCGATAGGCCGAACGGCCGAACAGTGCCTGCCGCCGCGGGTAAGGGCCGAAAGCAGACCGAAACACGCGACCACACATATCTGTCAAGCGCCCGAAAACGACTCGGCGCGAGCGTTACGAATTGGATTTCGTAACGCTCGCGCCGAATACTCAGTGTTCGCTAGTGCTTACCCGTCCGCATGCCCATGACAGCGTCAGAAGACGCCAAATCGGGCATTGCGGACCGGGCTGCGGCCGCCGGGGCAGGCGGCAGCGGGACCGGCAACGGCAGCGGCGCGCACTCGACGTCCGCCGTGCGGCCCGGCTTGCGGACGGGCAGCGCGCCGGTGAGCAGATAGTCCGCGATCTTGTCGTCCACGCAGGCGTTCCCGCGCGGCGTGATGGCGTGGCTGGTGCCGCCGGGCTCCGCGATCAGCGAGGCGCCGGGGAACCGGCTGCGGACCTCCAGGCTGCCTTCGTACGGCGTGGGCGCGTCGAGCGTCTCGTCGATCATGAGCACGCTCTCCACACCGCGGCCGTCGACGTGGACCGGCTTGGCGGCCTTCGCGGGCCAGTAGAGGCACGGCGCGTTGAACCAGGCGTTCTGCCAGGTGAGGTACGGAGCCTTCCTGAAGGTCCTCCAGTTGTCGATCTTCCACTGGTGCCAGGACGCGGGCCACTGGACGTCCGTGCACTGCACCGCGAGGTACACCGCGAAACTGTTGTCGTCGCCGCGGCCGCCGAAGTTCTCGAACAGCGTCTTCATGTTCTGCCAGTCGCCGTTGTTCACGAACCGGGCGAACGCGTCACCCAGTACCGGCCAGCGGAGCTGGTAGTACGAGGCCTGCTGGAAGACGTCGAGCCACTCGTCCGGCCCGACGACGCCGCCGGCGGCGTTGAAGGACAGCTTCAGCAGCTGCTCGTCGAACACGCGCTTGACCGCGGCCTTGGTCTTGCCGAGGTGATAGGCGTCGTCGTGCGAGGCGACCCAGCCGAACCAGATGTTGAGGTTCACGTCGAAGGCGACGTCCTGGTTCAGGTTGGCCTGGTACCAGACGTTGCGCGGGTCGACGGTCGAGTCGAGGATCATCCGGCGCACGTTCTCCGGGTACGTGGTGCCGTAGACCTGGCCGAGGTAGGTGCCGTACGAGAAGCCGTAGAAGTTGACCTGCTTCGCGCCGAGCGCCTGGCGGATGGAGTCCATGTCCTTGACCGTGTCGGTCGTCTTCATGTTCTCCAGCAGTGCCTTGCTGTTCTTCGCGGCGCAGGCGTCCGCGTAGCCCTTGGACCGGTCGAGCCAGACCTTTTCCAGCTGCGGCGTGACCGGCACGTAGTTCGGCCGGTTGTAGTCCATGTAGTTCGGGTCGCACGAGATGGCGGGCTTGCTGGAGCCGACGCCGCGCGGGTCGAAGCCGATCCAGTCATAGGCGTCGCCCGCGTGCTTCGGCACGCGCGTGCCGCGGGTGGCGAGCGTCAGCCCGGATCCGCCGGGACCGCCGGGGTTCGTGAGCATGACGCCCTGGTACTGCGCGTCGGGCACCTTGTGCTTGACGCGGCTGACCGCGAGCTGGATCTTCTCCCCCGACGGTTTGCGATAGTCGAGCGGCACTTCGAGGTAGCCGCATTCGGCGCCGGCGTTGACGAGGACCGGATTGTCACACGGTCCCCACGCGATGGCGGCCTGCGCCGCGACGGCAGGCGTCGCGACGAGCCCTGAGGCCAGCGTCGCGGCGGCCACCGCGGCGAAAACAAGACGTTTCACGAGATTTCTCCCCACCTGGTGTGTGCTTGGAAGCGGGATGAACCCTAGCCCGGTGGTGATCATCCGGCCCGTCGCGCGCCGCCCTTATATATAGGCGTGAAAAAAGAGGGCCGCTCTGCATCGGTACAGAGGCACTGGCCGAAAGGGATATTCTGGGACGGTCATGACGACTGGGCCCGAAGAAGCGTTCAGCACACATCCGTTGCTACGCACGGACGACCTCGACGAGGCGCGCGCAGCGCTGACGGCGACGTACCTGCCCGTCGAGGCGGAGTACCTCGGCCGCCCAGCCCCGCTCGGCATGCGGCTCAACCTGCTGCGGCTGGGTCCGGTCACCACCGGATTCATCGCGTTCGACCAGGGTGTCCGGCTCGCCACCCCCGAAACCACCGATTACCACATCGCCGTCCCCTTGTCCGGGCGCGCGGAGTCGACGGCGGCGGGGACGGAGCCGGTTTCGGGCACCGTGGCGATGGGGACGGTGGTCCGGCCGGGCGTGGCCGCCGCGATCCGCTGGGGCGGCGGCTGCGGACAGGTCTGCCTGCAGTTCCCGCCACGCTCCGTCCACTCGGCGCTGGAACGGCTGCTCGGCCGTCCGGCCCCGAAGCCGGTCGAGTTCCGTCCTGGCCTGGACCTGACCACGACGGCGGGCCGGGCCTGGCTGCAGACGCTGCGGCTGGCCGACGCCGACTCGCGGCGGCCGGACGGGCTGCTCTCCCATCCGCTGGCGGCGGAGACCGTGAGGTACCTGATGCTCGACGGCCTGCTGCTCGGCCAGCCGAACAACTACTCGGCCGAGCTCGTCGCGCCACACCGCCCCGCGCCGAATCGGGCGATCGCCCACGCGGTCGAGCTGCTGGAAGATCAGCCGGAGCAGCCGTGGACACCGACCAGGCTCGCCTTCACGGTCGCGCTCAGCGTCCGCGCGCTGCACGACGGTTTCCAGCGCACCACTGGGTTTTCGCCGATGAACTACCTGCGGGAGATCCGGCTCGCCAGGGTCCACGCGGCACTGCACGCCGGCGCGCCTGGCACGACGGTGACCGCGTCGGCGGCATGCTGGGGATTTGTCCACTTGGGACGGTTCGCCAAGGTGTACCGCGCCAAGTACGGCGAGCTGCCGTCGGAGACGCTCCGGCTCAGCCGCGGGCGCTGACCGCGTCACGGATCGACTCGTGCACCTCGAACAGGTCGAGCCAGCCCGTCGTCTCGAGCCGTTCGGTCACCTCGGCCCGATCGGCGCCGACCAGGCAGCACCCGACGTCGAGTTCGGCCGCCGTGCACGCCAGCCGCAGCAGCACCGGCAGCCCGTCCGGCCACACGGACGACACGCGGGACAGGTCGAAGATCAGCAACCGGGGACGGTGGTCGAGCAGTTCGAGCAGCGCCTTGTCGAGCAGGTGCGCGGCCTGGCGGCCCAGCTCCCCGCGCAGGCTCAGCACCCGCACACCGTCGTTCACGTCTTCCACGGCAACGCTCAAGTCACCCACCAGGCTGAGCATGAGCTGTTCCGCCGGGCGGCACTATCCGCACGGCGCTAGCTTCTATCCATCGCGCGCGATCGACTGGAGGTTCGGATGCTGGTACTGGCCAGGGAAACGACCGGAATGCTCATCGCGCGCGGCGTGCTCGCCGTGCTGTTCGGCCTGCTGGCGCTGATCTGGCCGATCGCCACGGTGTTCGGGCTGGCGGTGCTGTTCGCCGTCTACGCGCTCATCGACGGGATCGGGCTGCTCGTCGCGGCCTTCCGCAAGCAGGTGACCCCGGCGACCGGGCTGGCCGGCGCGGTCGGCGTGGTGCTGGCGGTGGTGACCGTGGCGTGGCCGGGTATCACCGTGCTGGCGCTGGCGATCATGGCGGGCGCGTGGGCCGTGGTGACCGGGTTCGGCGAGATCGTCACCGCCATCCG
Source organism: Amycolatopsis sp. NPDC059657 (assembly GCF_042734395.1). Lineage (NCBI taxonomy): Bacteria > Bacillati > Actinomycetota > Actinomycetes > Pseudonocardiales > Pseudonocardiaceae > Amycolatopsis > Amycolatopsis sp. NPDC059657. The sequence continues at coordinate 138,881 of NZ_JBHWEB010000010.1, forward strand.
GCTGCGCAAGCAGATCCAGGGCGAGGTGTGGCTGGGACTCGCAGGCGGGCTTTCGGTGATCGCGGGCCTGGTGATCCTGCTGCAGCCGATCGCGGGGGTGATCGGGATCGCGGCGGTGCTGGGCGTGTTCGCGCTGCTGTACGGGATCGCGTTGCTGCTGCTCGGGTACCGCGTGCACAAGCTGACCAAGACCGTCGACTCCGGCGTCTGACTCGTATCTGCTCCAAGAGCCGCTCGGCCGCCTCAGGAAGGGGAACTTCGCTTCGCGAAGAGCAACCTTCGCTCGGAATGCCCCGCAAATATCCACAAGGACTCATATCGACGCCTTTTGTCCAGTATTGTCGCTTTTGCACGAGTTCTGGAGCGGGGCCGGGCGGGGTGAACGGAGCGTTCGCGTCGCTCAGCCTGGATCCACCGGTTGTTTTCTGGTGATCGTTTTCGTGGTTGCTGATCTTGTGGTGGTTGTGCGGGCAGGGGAATGTGGCCGGCGTTGCATCCGGTGTGTCCACTGTGGTCCGGTTGTCGGGGTGGGGGGTCAGGGTTGTCGGTGGGTGGCGGTGAAAAGGCCCTGGTAGTGGTGCTGCCAGGGCCAGTTCGCGGGTAGTCGCAGGGTGATGCGGCGGGCGCTGGTGGTGATGCGGGCGGGGATGTTGATCAGCTGTCTGCGGAGGGTGGCGGTGCGGGCTTTGGCGTGAAACATGCTGGTCAGGCAGCCCGCTGCGCGGAGCAGGTTGTGGGTGAGGACGGCGAGGGTGAGCCAGGCCTGGTTCGCCGCGAAGCGGCCAGAGGGGAAGTGCGCCAGTGCGGCGTCGTGCAGGTCGGCGAAGACCTGTTCGATGACGGCGTGGCCGCGGTGCCAGGTGTCGGCGGTGTGCAGGTCGACGCGGGTGTCGGTGAACACGGCGTGGTAGTGGAAGATCCGGAACAGCTCACCTTGTTTGGTGCGTGTGAACCGGGGTGTGCGGCGCACCAGCAGCCGCGCGGTCACCGATCTGCCGCGGTTGCTGGTGGGGTTGGTGAACGCGGTGTGGGTGGTTTCGGCGATCTCGGCGCAGGTGATCCACTCACCGGTCTCAGGGTCGAGGATGGGGTGCCGGTATTCGACCGTGCTCCACGCGTCGTCGGCGATGGAGGCGATGGCAGCCTTCACTGGCTCGTTTTTCCGGGCGGTGACCGAGAAATGCGCGCCCGCTTTGCGGATCGCGGCGATGATCGGGCCGGTGCAGAACGCCGAATCCGCCCGCACCACGATCATGCCGGTGGCTCCGGCGCGCCGGGCGAGGTTGATCGCCTCGCGCAGCATCGCGACCGCGCCACGGCGGGAATCGGTGTTGCCGCGGCGTAATTGCGCGGTGAGGATCACCGGTGCGCAAACCGGGGACGACACCGTGGCGATGAGATGGTTCAAGCCGCGGACACCCTGATAGGAGAACCCGGCACCGTCCTTGCCATGCCCGTAGAC